>NVRR01000060.1 GCA_002732675.1 Sneathiella sp.
TTTGTCATTACATTTCTCCTTGTCATTAAAGTGTGGTGATGTCGGCCTGGGCGCGGCGACCATCATGAGCCAGCGTCAGGATTTGGATTTGCAGTTCCAGCGACCCGCCATATTCAGCGCGTTCGCCTTCAAGGCGGGCGAGAGTTGTCGCCTGTTCAGTTGAGTTTTTTTCCAGGAGTTTTTCCCGTTTTTGCAGTCGCAAAAACTCAGTGTTCGGATGGGAGTAGTCTGGGGAATAGCGTCCTGCGATGATTGACAACCGCAGGGCAAGAGCAGCACCGATAAGGATTTCTGTCGTCAGTGAGACAATCACAAACGCGGTGTCGCGAATTTGATCCCAAAGCGACGGCTTATCAAACAGGTCACCGATAGTTATCTGTGAGCTGAGCCCATGATAGATATCGGAATATAGGAATATCCATAGTCCGATAGATGTGAGCATTGCTGCGATCAGCAGGATCGTGAATGTTTTGATTGCCCAATCCGTGCGCAAATATTCGTGGATTGTCTTCACAGCGATGCCGGACAATGGCGCTAATGCAGCCATCGACCACGGAAGCAGCGGGTTGTCTTTGAATACTTGAATCCCACTACCAGTAAGATTGGCATGCGCTGTCAGCAAAGACGCACCAATTGCCACCGCCATCGCAAGCAGTAAAACGATAGCTTCAATTTTATGTCTCACCTGCCAGCCTTCGAACGTGACTTCGACCATCTGGCCTTCTTCAAGACCATGATTGGCCCGGCAGGCAGGTAGTCGTTCTCTAGTCTGCGGGAGGCGGATGCGTACTTGCTGGAGCCAATTGAGGGTCTCCGCATGTTCGGATTTCAAGTGCGAGATCTGTTGATCCAGCTCCGCCATGCGCCTGCCGAACTTGGCTTTGAAAGCTGCAAATGTCAGATTAGTCAGTTGTTTGCTGGCTTTAGCTGCATTTGGGATACGAAGTGCTGTAGCAAGGATGACGCCTGCCACATCTTCAATAGAATGTTTGATATGCGAACCTACGCCTTTATAAACGCCCTCACCTTGCGTCGGTGGCGTGCCACCTCTGGTGGGCATGTGGTCGAATTGAGACATGAACGATCTCCTGAAAGTTAAAATACGCCAAATGGCGGAACTTTCATTTTCTGGGATCGGACAAGGTTTGGCGGGGTGGCTTTGGGCGGAAGCTGGGAGCTTTGCTGCAAACTCACTTTCGGATGTTTAGGTCCAAGACAAGTGCTAAAAATGCATCCATTTTTGCAACAACCACCCAAAAATGGTATAATGGAGACATATTTTAAAGCATTATAATAATTGAAAAAAATACATTATGACGGAATATTTTGGAGAATTTAACGAGATTGCGAAAGTGCAACGTGAACGAGTGCGTCAGCAGGATCACGACGATTTAAACAATGAGCGTTCTGGCATTGAGACTGGCCGCATCCCTCGTTTTTTAAGTGCAGAGGCATGGGATGCTATTCGGAAAGCAAAAACTGGACGCAGCCGATCATCCGATAGTTTGTCCGCACTTGAATTCTTACTTCTGAACGATCCAGAATATGCCACGCTCTATAAAGTAGCGGTGAAAGAAAACCGAGCGGTACAGCATAAGCTTTTTTCGTTCCAAGAGCGCTCCGGAAAAGCCATCAAAACGGCAAAGGACGATGTTGAGAACAGTGTCGCCAATGCAGCCACGTTGCCGGATGGGCGTAAGGCACACCTTGATAAAAACGGCATTGCTTGGACAATTGAGAATGAAATGGTCGATGTTGCAACAACTGCAGGTATCGACTGGACCAGTCGGGAAACACGCGAAAGCCATTTAGCAAAAGTGGAACGCCTCTCTGACCTAAAGCAGGCACAAGCCGAAAGCGAAGGTCTGGATATACGGCTTGGCGAGATTGATAACGCCCTTCGCGATTCAGACGACCCACCCACAAAAGACGAGTTGAAAGCCCTCCATGATGAAAGCAAGGCAATAAGTGAACAGGTTGATGGATTGAATCGCACAATTGATGCGGCACTTATAGATCGAACCATAGAGAACCAAACCGATGCGTCCCCGAGGGACCTTGCAACCATGACTGTCTTGCCAAAAATCTGATTATGGTGTGAATTTCCCGCATTTTTTCTGCAGGATAGCAATGAGTACTGCGCTTGGATAACTCTCCGGCACACCTTTCATGATTTTTAAAATTTCACCATTGCGTTGTTTGACGGTTTTTGGGTCGTCTGTGTACCAGTCAGCAATGCACAGAGCCAGATCGCGCCTTATCTGTGTTGCGATAACCGTGGCAGCATTAATCGTCACTTTAATAAAATAATCCTGAGAACTGTATTCAAACTCCAAAAACTCCTTTGTTCGAACCTTCCCATCTGCATACGCAGGTGTGCAGAATACGGCTAACAGCACACAAAAAAGAGCGCCACAAACGGTCTTTAAGGGAAACTGAATTTGGAATACATTTCCAATACATCCCAATTTATTGAAACATAATAGATATAACTGTTTCAAATGTTGATATCGTTAGAATAATTGCCTACCATATGGGCATATTGATGACCCCAGAGAAAACGCCTTGCAGACCAAGTCGTTGAAATATCGAGAGGTATGGGACCATGAAACAAAAATATCTATTCTGTTTCCCGCTATAGGCACAGCTTTCAGGCGGGAGCATAGGAGCGACCGCCATGAACAAAGCCCATGCATCTTATCCGGAGATGAGCCTCTACACTATCACCGGTGAACGCAAATATCTCACCGCTACAGAACGTAAACGCTTTTATGAAGCCTTATCCGTTCTTACAACGCCTGCTGAACGCAGCTTTGTAGAGCTAATCTACTGGACTGGCTGTCGACCCTGTGAAGCGCTTTCAATGACTATCCACCAAATCCTATGTGATGATGGGTTCGTGATTATCCGCAGCGCCAAGAAGCGCGGGAAGCTCAAAAACCGTCATTTTCGGCCAATTCCATTGCCACGTCACTTCATTGATCAGTTGGACCTTGCGCATAATATCACTGCCCGACAGCAATGCCCTGATACAGCCTCAAGCCCATTGTGGCCATTTAGCCGAACCAAGGGTTGGAGACTAGTCAATAAGGTTATGATTGCTGCAGGAATTCACGGCACCCGAGGCTGTTCACGTGGCCTTCGCCATTCGATGGGCGTACATGCAACGATTTCGGAGATACCAGTTACAAGACTACAAAAGTGGCTTGGTCATGCTAGCCTCTCAACAACCGGCATTTATATCAATACGATTGGTCCAGAAGACCGCGAAATTGCCAAACGCATGTGGCGGTAATTTCTACCGGTAAAATACTTCACCCAAGATTACTCAAATCACACTCTTGTAATTTCTGATCATGAAAGAAATTTGGTGCGCCGAATACTAGACGACCACATGCCATGTAAAAGACTGAATAGCCCCTAGAATTGTAGGCACCTTGTCGCCTAAAAATGAGAATAAGCAGATCATAATGGGTAAGCCACGATTTACAGAAGAATTTAAGTTTGATGCAATCAAGCAGTTTACCGAACGAGGTTATTTAGATCAGCCTGACAGAGCGACTAGAACCATGCTGGAAATTAGGAATGTCAGTCCTAATGCCTTGATCAATTAAAAAGCGTTTCGAAAAAAAAGGCCTGCGGTATTGCCCAGCAACAATGCCGTTGCATTTGTCGTAACAGTCAACAAACATGGCCAACGGTTCGACCAACCCGAATTTGACGACACTCACAGGCACAATCTTGAGCGTACACGTCGTTCACATCACTATGGCACACAAGGTAATTAATATTTAAGGTGAATGTTGGCACAAAACACTAAAAAAAGGCGAATTTGGCATGACCTCAGACTCTATAGAAATGTACTTTTCCAAATGTCCGCCCCCCACGATATCGAATCATGAGGTTGTGCTGATACGCCAAACACTAGACCAATATATGCAGGAAAAAGGGTTGTATTCGAAAGATGTTGAGACCGAAATTACAAATCTTTACTCCAAAAAAGGCTTCTCAGATGAGCTCTTGGAGAAGATTGAAAATCGATTTGCGAGCTATACCTCCAGCGAAACCGACCCAATGTTGTCAATACACCCGAGAACAATCAGTAGGTTTAGAGAAAATACCGGCGACCCAGGTGCCAAAACTATAGGATCAATCCGCGACTTGTTGGTTGCCTCTGGCAGGCTCGACCCTAGAGCTCTTGATCCCAGCACTAGAAGCCTCACTCCAGCATACGCATTGCTGGACTCGTATTCTGATGCAGTTTTCGATGACAAACCCTTGGAGGGAATGCTTGGTCGCGAATACATTTGCCGTGATCAAAACTCCCACGAAGAGATTTTGCTCATATCAAATGTCGCCAGACTGCGAAAGAATTTGTACCTCTTGTCGTTGGCAGAGTATCGGGCTCCCAAGGGTGAGTTATTCACAAAATCCAACACGATTTCAAAAAGAAAATCGGAGAAAGATCTCTTCAAGTTCTGGATTCTTCCGTTCAATGGTCATTTGACCGGCCATTTGATTAACTCAGTAAGCGTCAGAGGAAAAATTATTTCATTGACGGTATCAGCACCAGGAATTCAGGCAAAATCCACACGCGCTGAATTTGTATTAAAACTTGAAGACCTGAGCGTACAAAAAGTAACACCAGCAACTATCTTTGTGGATTATGGCACCAAAACGCTTGATATCAACACTCGAAGCGAAAATAGAGGCGTAAGTGTATTTCTATTTCAAAACAACAAGATACAGAATAACCTCGCATTTAATAAGCATTCACCTTACAATGAGAAGTACTTAACTAGTAATAGATTGTATTTTGAAAACTCAACGACGGAGATTGCGATAAAAACTGATAAACTTATACTTGTTATAAAGAACAAAATACTCAATGGAGAATTACGCTATGCTCGAGGTCTTATTAAAACTGCGATCCAGGAGAATGCAGATATCAACTCCCGTATTGATGAAGATGGAAATACCCTTCTTCATTTAGCTTGCGACAAGCTGTCTTCACGTCTTGTTGTTGACCTCATGAAGAGCAAAAATATTGATTTGATATCAAGAAATCGAGCAGGCGAGCTACCTCTTGATTATTTGCTCCACAACGAGTTATTGGGAGTTCCTTTAGACACACGAGATCATGCGTTAATTAGATACCTCACAAAATACACGTATCGACAAGCGAAAGAACGTGGGATTTCCGAAGAAGTTGGAAGAAGAAAAACTGGAGGGTTAGATTCCGTTGTTCCACCATGGAATGTCGAAAACAACTTAGACCATCCTCAAGGTCCGGGGCCGTTTTGACGTCATTCCATAGTTAGACCCATAATTTTGGCAAATGATATTGTGATACTAAACTCACGTGCCCAAACTCCAAAGTCGTTAGAATCCACACCAATCCAATGAGCAACTTCGGCCAATTTCTTTTGCTCACCCACAGAAAAAACTCCATCGGTCAAAGCCATTAGCCCAGCGGCATGTAGCACTGTCTTCTTTGATGCGGCGTCCAAGCCCACCGTCAGACTATGCATAGTCGCAGGCCAAGCATCTCGCCCCTCGTCACACCACATTTTTATTGTGGTTTCCGTCAGCGCTAAAATTTCCTGTGGTGATAAAAACCCAGACTTATACACACTCAACACATGAACAAGCCTTTCCTTTTCCGTAGCAGTAAAGTCACCGTCAGCAAAAGCAGTTATTACAGCGGCGGCCACAGAAGCAGCCATGGTTTTCTCGCTATTTTGATTTTGTATTCCTTCCCAACTAGGTATGTACCGTATGCCATACTCGTCCAAAAGCGTCTCTAAGAAATGCACTTGTGTCTTACTGATAAGATGGCCCAGACGCTGCGGAACCCAACGAGCGATAACATTGTTGTGCCTGCCAAGAACTTCTACCCCTTCTAAATCGTCTTTCCCTACTGCGCGAAGAAATTTAACTGTTGAGCTCGAGTCGGAGTCGATTTCAAACATAAATTCCACTTCCGGAAAATCAACATTTTTCAAGCAAATGTTGAACGGTTTGGTTTCAACTATAGATCCGGGCATTTCCTGTAGCCTTTCAATCACAACTGAACTCTGCAAATCAGGAAACCTTAATGACATTGTCTTGATTAAATGACCGATATCCAGAATTGTTCTATGTGGAATGCGATTCCAAAACATGAGCTTTCTCAATACTTCGTTCCTGCTGATATTTGGTGAAAGTAGATTTGAAACTATCGTTAGCAGATCGGTCTATCGACATCGAATTGGGCAAGCAGCGCCCATCCTGTATTCATGCAAATCAATTACAAACGTCAAGAGACAACATGCACCTACTCAACTGTCATGCCCATGATTTCCGCATGAGTTACCGTGACATCAAACTCCCGCATCCATTCTTTAAGATACTTCAAATCAAGACCAATCCACTGAGCCATTTCAGCAATTTTCGTTTGCTCTTCTTCTGAAAAAGTTCCGTCAGCCAACGCCATGGTGCCAGCGGCATGGAGTACAGTTTTCTTTGCTGCCACACTGAATTCTTTGGTGAGGCTATTCATAATTGCCGGCCACGTATCTCTGCCCTCATCATGAAGCATCTTTACATGTGTTTCTACCATTGACAGGATTTCTTGCGGAGTTGAATACCCTGATTTGAACCTGCTCAGAATATCAACAAGCCTCTCTTTTTCTTGGATTGATAATTCTCCATCCGCGAATGCCATTATGATAGATGCCGTAACGGACGCCGCCATAAGCTGCCCGGTTCCACTTTTTGGGGGTTTTTCAATTACGGGCATGTGTCGGATAGAGAACTCAGTTTGTAATACTTTGAGAAGCTTTTTTTGGTTACCATTTATCCGATGACCGGGCCGCGGAGGTCTCCATTCAGCAATAATCTTGTTGTGTTTTGCAAATATTTGAAATCCATCCAATTCATCTTTCCCCTTGACCCGGAGATATTGAATCACTGACCTTGGGTCCGGAGCAGCCTCGAATATAAACTCAAATTCAGATAAGCTCGCATGATTAACAAGAATTGCAGAAGGAGTATCTACTACAACGGCACCATGCCAAACTTCACGCAACCTCTCGCTCGCCGTAGATTTTTCTAATTCCGAAAAATCAAGAGAAAGTGTGCGAGCCATCGTACCCAGACTAAGTATTTTTTGATGCGAAATACGGTTCCAAAACATTTGTTTTCCAATAGCTTTAATATTTCTAGGTCTCTAATCTACGATCCATACACGCAAAACGCCCCCCAATAAACAGGGTGGGCGAAAGGTGTTGTATTTTGCTCCATGCCTTGGATCTCGTCGGATTGAAGTATTGAATCGCGATCTTTCCAATCCATTCGTTGGCCCTGTGTCCAAAAATCCAATTCCTCGTGCAGCTCACCAACAGTGAGATCACGGAGCCAAAATTGGGCTTGCCGAAGCGCCACTCGAATATCAGTGTGTTCCGACCAGTTCATGTAAAATTTCCCCATCAACAATGTTGTAGCAATATCATCAACAGGCCACTGGGCCGCAACAACTGCCTCCACGCCTAGTTGGAGAAATGCGGATGGAAGTCCAACAAGTTCTTGAGCGATTGAACCAGATTCACTACGTGAGCTATTACAGGCACTAAGTACAACAAAACGTGGAGCTTTTAGTCCCTTGTGATTAAAAATTGTTTTCAGTGACAGTGCCGTGGGGTCGAAAAATATGGATGAAGACATTGGTTCATCAGTATCAACTCTATAATGCGAGCAGAAGTGCCAGACCTCATTCCCCTCCAAAACAGACAAAATTTGATCTTCAGACAAATCACCGCTGGATACATCGACGAGAACTCCTGAAGAGCCCGATTTCGCAATCATTCGTGCCTCAACTGGAGCATAAGGCAAGGGCTGCTCTTGTTTTGGATTTGGTTCAGTAAATATCGCTGCAACCGAGCTTTTCTTTAAATCTAAAGGCATTTTGTCATGTTTTCGAAATTGTGAGATCATAATGGAGGGGGCAAATGATATTTCAAAATGCTCCAACAATGGAGCTCCCAATGGACCGACTGGTGCAACACTCAAAGGCAATCTATCGAACAAATAGTTTGAGATAAAATGAAGTTTGCGATTTCCTTCCTGAGTGACCTCCTCAAGCAAATCAATTAATGGACTGATTATTGAATTGCTTACTTCTGTGCTCAAATCTTCAACGAAACTATGCCAATCAGTCTCCGTTGCAACACCAGTTCGGTACGTCTCGTACTCTTCTCGCCACCTTTTTTCTTGAAAACGCTCATAATCTAACAATTGTGCAAGATCAATTTCATCACCTATCGATACTGCGTCTACACGGAGCCTGTTTGGGCCATTCGATATCACAAGCAACGTGCCACTATAAGTTGTGATGACGGGATAAATGATTACTGTGCCGTCGCCCACAATACTCTCCAATGTCGCCATTAGTCCCGTTTCCAAGCGCCTCTGTAGTGGAAAACCTCGCAATTCCTCATGGAGTTTTTGTCTCACTTCAATCAATTGCTCCAACGGAGTGCGTTTATCAAAGGTCATGGGCGAATCTAAGACTTGCTCAAGCTCAAGAATTTTCGACCTATGGCCATTTATGTCTCTTCTTTCATTTTCAGTGAAAGGGAGGCTATTAAAGGAAAGAGCTTTTGCTAGAAACTGAGCTCTGCTGGATTCTCCAATTTCAACAGCTTTCTTCCAGCCGTCGCTCAAGAAACCCGCTAACGGTCCCCAATGTGCAACTGTTCCCAGTAAGGAAAGGATATGTTTAACTTCTTGTATGTTGGGATTGGGGTCTGCGAGAGTGACTTGGGCAATGGGCAGAGATTTTTCAAAATGGATGGCAGCGGATTTCCAGTCACGAATAGAAACATAACTATCACCAAGTTTCGCTTCTATTTTCAACTTGAGAATGTCGTCGTCGGTCTTCTCCGCAGCCTTTGCTGCTTGATGGCAGAATTCAATTGCTTTTTCATAAAAATATCTTGTTTGGTTACTTCTATCAGGCGCTCTTAATTCGTGAAGCTGGCTAAAATCATCCCAATCAATATCAGCGGCGTCTAATAAGTTGGCAAGTAACGCGTATGAATTTGCAACGTTCAAAAAATTGTTCGCAAGAGCATGATACAAGAAATTTTTTTCGTAATATGGAACAGGCATTAAGTATGCTTGGACAACGTCTTCTAAGTACGGCACCAGTTTCCTGCGATTCTGAAAACCGACATTTTCCGCACTCAAACCAAATTTGAGCATTGCGTCAGCCAATGTGGTGCACGCACCAGCCCAAGTTCCTGGCTCGTCTTCCATCGAAATTGAGTCAACCATTTCCTTCAATTCTTGGATATATTTCTGCGGATCTACTTTGTGTTTTTCAGATGGCGTCTTAGGCACTGTGTCGGCGGCTTCTGCGTCTGCTATTTCCCACAACACTTCATGACGATTTAAATTGGCACGAACACTACCAACATGACTTGAACTCAAGTGCATTGCCTGCGCATAGGCACCCTGAGCGCGATCTAGGTTGCTTTCGCGCTGTCCCCTTGTCCTCTGTCGAAGGGCATCACCGAGCAATTCTAGCAACTCGGCTCGCTCGTTCGCAAAATGGTTGAAAACAGTTTTGGTTAGCCCCTCCTCAATATATGTTAGAGCAAGCTCAATGTTGTCGCCGCGCTTACCTTTAATTTTTCCCAGATAGGAGCCCGCAATACGTGCATACAATGAGATGGCTAGTTTGTCTTGATCATGAGCGCCGCCGGACTCCAACAATTCTTTCCAAATACTGATAGATTTTTCAACATGTTCTGATTGATATTCATCGTGAATGACGGAATAAATGTCAGCAAGTGTATAATTTACTAATATTGCCATTCCTTTGGAGCAATTTTTTGGCAGTTTGGAGAGTGCAAGCTTGCAGTTCTCCAATGCTGTTTTTTTATTCTCAGCTACATTTCCTTTTTGTCGCCCCATATAAAAACGGGCGCGGTCAATTAGAAGTTGAGCCAAAGCTTCGCCCTCAGACACGCCTAAAGAAATTGCTTGGTCCACATGATAAAGACCAAGTTCTATATTCTGAGCATAATCCCCAATTTCGCACCCAAGATATGATGCTGCTGAGTTAGCATGAGCAATAACGAGATCTTCCGCACTTCCATTTTGAAGAAACTCAACAGCTTGCTTGTTAGCTTCTAACTCAAGAGCTATGCAATCCCATTGCTCTGTATGTCGCAACTCCCTGTAGGCGATACCCAGGCAACCATACATCCGCCCCAAAAATTCATCTCTACTTGGCGATGTCAGTGGCCATTCCTTTTGCTCATAAGCCCACGCAATCGCTTGTTCAGCGACTTGTAAAACGGCGCTAGGACTCTCCCCGTTAAGGGCTCTGGAATAGAGCTTGCGGGCCTTCCATGTGTTAAAGCCAAACATATAGACTCACCTCCGACGGTAATATTCCCCGTATTTATGCGCAAAAAAGCAAAAAGCCCCAATAATACTCACGCTTCAAATTGCTATCTCCGCTTAACCGGTTGAATTATATAAGTATATCATTCTCACAATAAAAAACTCCGTGTCCATCCCGTGTCCACACCTCGTGTAAAAACGATGATTACTTAGATTCATCGCCGCTTTTGTATTCAATGTTTTAACCAACGAATTCAAAAGCACATTTACGAGACCGGTCTCGTTCTTCTAGTCAAGGAACGAGTGAATGACTGTAAAATCTAATCTAAAAGAACCTATCTATATCAAATCAGCATGGGTTGTTCGTCAACCCTTGTTCATAAAAGAACTTGCTGGCTTCTATCGCGACCTCAATATGAGTGGGGATGAAACTATCGACTGGATTCATGACCAACTATACTTTCGTGAGAACTGTCCGATTTATGATTGTAATGGCAAACTTGTGAACATTGAGACTGTGTTTATCGAAGACATTTTTGGCAAGGATCAAAGACGATGCATTAACTCGCTAAAACAGTGGGCGGAAAAAGCACCGTCACAACGCCTGCAAAAGCGTTGTGTTGAACGTGCAAAATGGTTGGATGTAGTCCGCCAAAAAGCCGTCCAAATGGGGATTTAGATCCACTAGAGAATTAGAACGCTTGACCTTGAATGTTCTCTGGTCAAGCGGTTCTTATTCCGGCTAAGCGCCTGAATACGTGTTCTACAGAATGAACTCATTTTACCCCATTATAGAGATACGTTGCGGATCAACCACCATATTCAGCAACTTTAATACTGGACAGAAAAGGAGTAGTAGAACTAAGCAAGAGCGGGCCTAAAGACCTGAACGCAAGCATCTGTGATTTGTCCAGCCTGAAAATGCGTAATTTTGGCTTGTTTTCCCAATGTAAAAAATCATCACAATTCCCCATTATCTGTCCGAAGTTTTCGTGAATCTCGTTGGCTTTGGAAGAGTGGTTGCAGCACCCGTTGAATGTCATGGACACTCGGGTTGCCAGTGGCGATCTTCGGCAACCAGAGTGTTTGCAAGGATCACCAATTTTCGCATCACGGCGGTGAGCGCAACTTTGGGTTTTTTGCCGAGCTTGATAAGTTTGCGGTAAAACTGACCTAATGAGCCAGGCCGACTGGCACAACTTACGGCGCACATATAAAGCGCATTTCTGACGCTCTTTCGGCCACCCCGGATCATGCGAACACCATGCTTTGCACCGCTGTCCCAGTTCATCGGCGCAACTCCCGTCAGAGCTGCAATTTGTCTGCAATTGACCTTACCGAGTTCTGTCAGATCGGAAATCATGATGGTTGCGGTAATCGTGCCAATGCCTGGAATGCTAGTGAGAATATCAAACCTGTGTTTCAGTTTTGGTTCTGCATTAATCAGGCTTTGTAATTCCTGTTCCAAAGTCCCCTTGTGTCGTTCCGCCATTTTGATGCGAGCGCGAATTTGTTGTGCTGCCAGAGGATGTTCTGTGGTGTGAAGTTGGCGTTTGAGGTCGCCAATCTCATCGAGAACCTGCCTTCGGGCGGTGTGCAATCCACGAAGATCTTTATGCTGTTTTGATGGCGGAATGGTCTGTCTTGGTTTCATGAGTTCGGCAAAATGAGCCAGAATTTTCGCGTCAATCGTATCGGTTTTTGCGAGCTTCCCCATGCTATCGGCAAACTTGCGACTGCGAAACGGATTGATTACGGCAACAGGAATGGCTGCATCGTGAAGCATTTCATGAGCCTGATAGTGATACTTGCCGGTGGCTTCCATTGCGACAAGCTGCACGTCATGGCGGATGCATTGCCGAATGAGTTTCTGTATCCTTTTTTTGTTATTATCCACCTGCAATTTAATGTTGAGTGGATGGATGTGAAAATCGAGGTGGGCCTTGCCGACATCAATGCCTGCATAGACTTTTGCGTTTGGTTGGTTTATCTTTTCTTGCGTACGGGACATGGAGACATTCCCTTTCATCTGTTCAGATCAGTTAACCTTGTATGACCCGATCCAGCTTGCACCCGGCACATGATTGCCAAAGATGTGTTCGACCCAGATCATACGTTGGATGAAATATCCAACGGCTCCACTGTTGCAAAAAGAAGAGCCGTTTTAAACATACGCAAGATGTGTGCTGTCTGCCGACACCACTTCTTGGCAGGGAGATCTGCGTCTCCCATGCACCCTCTAGCGCTTGGTTCAAATTCAGCCTCGAGCCAATCTTGAACCATACAAACAGATCGTTGTTTGATTCCTCGCAAAGGAGACGTCACTCTCCTCTGCACACCTCAGCTAAGCAGACATCCCATTTTTTACATCGCATCGTTGATCTGGTTTCATTAGTCCTACTACTTATTCGCATAGGTCAATAGGAACGAAACTCCCCAGCCCAAGTCTGATAACGTGAAACGATTTTGCGATGCTCTCCCGATCAAAGCCCAAATACTTTAGTATGTGGTAGCGAGACAAACCAGTGAGAAACGGTAACACCATTGCAATATATTGAATGTCATCGTTGGAATATCGATTGCCTCTCCCGTGCGGTTTTACGTTACGCAGGCTCTTGATTTTTCGCAGGTCAGGGCCTCCCCTAAACCCATCTTCTGCCCATTCTTTTTTCAACTCTTCAAGCCGTTCAAAGAGAGAAAGTTCACCGGGCTGAGCCATGCATAACTTATTCAGAAACTCGATCGCCTCTTTGTCGTTGCTTTTAGCAACAAGTTTTTTGAGCTTCTGTTTCATCTCTTTGTTGTAGTCTTTTCTTTCCTTATCGAGCCCTGAACCAAAATATGTTTTATGAAAATTTTCCAATAGTCCAATAAGTTCTATGAAACCGTCATCAAGTCGCCTTTCATAAACTTCAGCCTTTAAAACCATATCCATGAAATATGTTAAGGCTCCATCTTTGTCAGAAACGATATGGTCGAAAATATTCTCTATCGAAACCGTCGAACGACCATCTGTGAGCGACGCAAATTCAT
>NVRR01000061.1 GCA_002732675.1 Sneathiella sp.
GGTACTGCAACGACTACTTGCTGGTATCTCCGTCACCTCTTCCGATATTATGAATATGGGCGTCGGTGGCTTGTTGAAAGAAATCAGTAGCAGGCCACAGCCACGCAGCAAGCCGGTCAAGACGGCTGCAGACCAACACAATAACTCCGTCGCGATTTTAATCCTCGCCGCCGGGCAATCCAGACGCATGGGATCTGACAACAAGCTATTGGCACAGATAGCTGGTAAACCAATGCTGAGCCATGTCGCCGCTCAGGCACTCAAATCCAAGGCCGCCCGCGTTTTTGCTGTGACCGGATATGACAGAGAAAAAATCAAAAGCCTGTTAGAAAATATGGATATAGATGTATTTCATAATCCAGATTATGCGGATGGCCTGAGTAGTAGCCTGAAAATCGGTTTTGCCGCACTCGCCGATGCGTATGAAGGTATCCTTATCTGTCTGGGGGACATGCCCTTTGTCACAACCAAGCTTTTCGATCAGTTGATTGACGCCTTTGACAGGGAAGAAGGCCGGGCCATCATCGTTCCTGCCTACAACGGAAAAAGAGGAAACCCCGTTCTGATTGCCAGCGTTTTCAAACCGGATATTCTGGCTGTCACCGGCGACATAGGCGCCAAATCGCTCATCGCCGAGAATGAACATGTGGTTTTTACAGTAGATATCGAGAATAATAGTATTTTCAGGGATATCGATACACCTAATGCCCTGATGAATGTCCAAACAGATAGCGAGCCCGATTAGATTATGCAGGAATTATATCAAAAAAAATTGTTAAGGCTCGCCGCCAATGCGACCGGTGAAGGCCGCATGCCGGACCCCGATGCCGAAGGGACACTGGATAACCCCACATGTGGCGACCGGATTACCATACAGATTAAAATGGACGGCGACAAAATTACGGCCCTCAATCACGAAAATCGATCTTGCATGCTGTGCCAGGCATCTGCCTCCGTTCTGGGGGAGCATGCCGTCGGCAAAAGGCTGCCGGATATTCTGTCGGTGCGAGAGGAAATAGAAAAAATGCTACTCCAGAGTGACGTTTCCCCGGCGCTGGCATGGGACAACCTCAAGACTTTTGCGCCCGTTGCCGGTCATCCGAGCCGTCATACCTGTGTTCTGCTGCCGTTCGATGCGCTGATTTCCGTTATGAGTAAAGTCAAGGTTGATAGTTGATATGCGTCGCGCTAACACGAAAATAAAAAACCTTCCCAATCTCCCCTCGCCCTGCACCGGTGTCTGCACGATGGATATGCAGAACAAGTACTGCAATGGCTGCTTTCGGACACGGCTGGAAATCGGCGGATGGGCGACAATGAATAATGAAGAGAAATTATCTGTCGTCAAAGCACTCCGTATTCGGCGAAAAGACACAAAAGTTTAATAAATTTTGCCTTATTTTTGACGAACTCCCCACGCTTAATGAACGTATAAGAAGATATATTTCGGCAATTTTCTGAAGAGGGCCGCGTAAATGTATTTGAAAACACTAAGCGTTATAACGGTCACGTTTCTGTCTCTGTTGTTTCTGGTCATGACTCATTTTATGCCGGCCGCGACGATGCTGACAGCAACTGGACCGCAGGATAACGCTGAAATCAAATGTCTTGCACAGGCTGTCTATTTTGAGGCAAGAGGAGAGCCATTTAGCGGCCAGATCGCCGTCGCGCAAGTGGTCCATAACCGCTCAACAATACGGGCGAAAACCTATTGCGATGTCGTATTTGAAGGCAGCCAGCATCGCAATGGATGCCAATTCTCTTTCGCTTGCGACGGCAAGTCCGATCAAGCAATGGAAAAGGTGGCCTGGGTTCAGGCTGTTTCCGTTGCGGACCTTGTCAGGAGCGGTAAACTTCGGGATATCTCCGGGCAAGCCACCCACTACCACGCCAATTATGTATCTCCGGGATGGTCAAAAAGGCTAATCGAAACCGCCACCATCGGAAATCATATTTTCTACCGGTAAACAAGTCTTTCAAAATCTGGAAGTGACCTGAAAGCGGCTGTTACGGCCGGTTTTTTATGTCCGTATTGGTCAGCTCCGAGGTGGGATAGGCAGCACTGATGCGCGGTACCAGCCTAGAAACTTCACTCCCTTGTGATCATTCCGTGATGAAAGTCACATACTTCAAGCGCAGCACCCCTCATTATCATGGCCTTGCATTATATCGTTTTGGCATATATCGATTTGCCATATAAAAATGTTTGCTGTACAACAGCCACGACCATAGAATTTTATGTATATTGAGCGGATTTGATGGATATTCGAACCTTATGTCTTGGCGTCCTCACCATGGGAAATGCCACGGGATATGAAATTAAAAAGGTCTTTGAAGACAGGCTGGATCTTATTTTCCATGCCAGCTTCGGGTCGATTTATCCGGCATTGAACAAGCTGACAGATGACGGGTTTGTCTCCTGCCGCGAAATGGCGCAGGAAAAGCGGCCGGATAAAAAAGTTTATTCAATTACCGCAGCCGGTCGCTATGTTTTTTTAGAAGCCATCATGAAAAAGCCGTCGCCGGATCGGTTTCGATCGGAATATCTGGCAACCATGATGTTCGCTCATCTTTTACCGGTTGGAACCATTTCCAAACTAATTGATGAGCGCATTGAAGACCGGAAGCAAAAAATTATTGCAATTCAGGGTGACGGCCTGAAGCAGCCTTCTAATCCTGAGCAATTCATGTGTGGATATGGCAAGGCCGTTTATCAAGCCGAAATTGATTATTTAAATGAAAACAGATATTTGCTGGAAGCCGACGCCCTGATGGGCCGACGGGCAGCAGAATAAAAATGTTGAACACTCACGCAAGCAAAGAGGTATCACTGTGAACCGCTCAATCATAATCGCAATTGTCATCGCCGTCGGTGTAACGGCCTGGATTGCGTCTGGCCAGATAGACAGTTTCTCCGATGCGTCAAACAGCGACGCTGTAGCGGCAACGCAGGAGGAGGCGAAGGTTGGGGCAAAAACCGCGAAGCCGAAGAAAATCATGGGCGTCCGGGTGCAGAGCTTTACGGCACAACCCCGCCAGCAGGAGGTTATTATTTCCGGCAGGACCGAAGCCTATCGGGTCGTTGAGCTGAAGGCAGAAATTGCCGGACGTGTCGAGAAAGTCCATGTCGATGATGGCGATCGCGTTAAAACGGGTGACCCTATCGTCAGCTTCGATGTTAAGGATAATAAAGCGCGGCTGCTTGAAGCAAGAGCTCTGGTTCGGCAGCGCAAGATAGAGCATAGCGCCGCCAAGAAATTGAACAAGAAGGGATTTAGCTCCAATACCACGCTCGCCAGTGCCAAAGCGCTGCTGGACGGCGCTAATGCGAAAGTAACAGGCATAGAAATCCGTCTTCGGGATCTGGTCGTTAATGCGCCTTTTGATGGATATATCGAGGTGCGAAGCGCGGAAGTCGGCGATTTTGTCAAAGAGGGCAATCCCATTGCAACAATTGTCGAAAGCGATCCCTTACTTGTCACCGGTCAGATTTCCGAGTTACAGGTGGGTGATATTGAAGTTGGCGGAGAAGGCACGGCGAAGCTTGTCACTGGCGAGACAGTATTCGGGAAAATAAAATTCATTGGCAATATGGCCGATCAGGCAACGCGCACCTTCCGCGTAGAGCTGGAAGTGCCCAATAAGGGATATAAACTCCGCCATGGGGTAACAGCCGAAATTTCGTTCAAGACGAAATCCGTGCCAGCACATTTCCTGACGCCCGCCTACCTGACCCTAAATGACAGCGGTGTTCTGGGGTTGCGGGCTGTCGGTGAAGATGATCTTGTTGAGTTTTATCCGGTAAAAGTCCTCGCCGACACGCCAAAGGGGATTTGGGTCACTGGCTTGCCGGAAACGGTAAATCTTATCGTTGTCGGTCAGGATTTCGTCCGCGACGGAGATCGCGTAAAACCCGATCTCTATACCGCTGAGGTCTCACAATGAACGCCATCATTGATGCCGCCATTAATCGCTCACGAACAGTTATCTCCGCCCTCCTCCTAATCTTGGTGGCAGGTGTCTATGCCTATGTCGATATTGCCAAGGAAGCCGATCCGGATATCAATATTCCCATCATTTATGTTTCCATGACCCATGAAGGCATTTCACCGGAAGATGGCGAGCGATTGCTAATCCGGCCCATGGAGCAGGAACTGCGCGCCATTGAAGGCGTCAAGGAGATGCGATCCTCTGCGAGGGAGGGGCAAGCCTCCGTTACTCTTGAGTTCGATGCCGGGTTCGATGTGGACAAGGCGCTGGAAGATGTCCGCGAAAAAGTTGATGTTGCCAAGAAAGAACTTCCGCAGGAAACCGACGATCCTGTGGTCAACGAAGTCAATTTCGCCTTATTTCCTGTGATCATTGTGACCCTGTCCGGCGATGTTCCCTTGCGGACGCTCATTAAACTTGCAAAAGACGTGCAGAGCGAAATTGAAGGCCTTCCAGGGGTTCTTGAAGCCGATATCGGCGGCGACCGTGAAGAAGTTCTGGAGGTCATCATTGATCCGGTGAAGCTTGAAAGCTACCAGATATCAAATAGTGACCTTATCAATGCTGTAACCTTGAATAACAAACTTGTCGCGGCTGGATCCATGGATACGGGCAAGGGCCGCTTTTCCATCAAAGTTCCGGGCCTGTTCAAGACAGCCTCCGACGTGCTCGATATCCCGGTCAAAGTCAATAACGACGGTGTTGTGACACTTCGCGATCTCACGGAGGTGCGCCGCACCTTCAAGGACGCGGAAAGCTATGCCCGCCTCAATGGGCAACCCGCTGTCGCTCTGGAAGTAAAAAAACGCCTTGGTGAGAATATCATCGAAACCATTGAGGATGTGCGACGCGTCGTTCTGGCGGAAAAAGAATACTGGCCGGAAAACGTTGTCGTTACCTTTAGCCAGGACAAGTCTGGAGACATTCGCTCCATGCTCAACGACCTGCAAAATAATATCATCAGCGCCATTATCCTGGTGATGATTGTGGTGATCAGCGCGCTTGGTGTGCGGACCGCCGGTCTGGTCGGGCTATCCATACCCGGATCTTTCCTGATCGGCATTCTCTATATGTATCTGTTCGGCCTGACGATCAATATGGTGGTCTTGTTCGGGCTTATTCTGGCCGTCGGCATGCTGGTCGATGGCGCCATTGTGGTGACGGAATTTGCCGATCGTAAAATGGCCGAAGGAATTGACAAGAAAGAGGCCTATGCACTCGCGGCGAAACGCATGGCCTGGCCGATTATTGCGTCCACGGCCACGACCCTGGCCGTTTTCATGCCGCTTCTGTTCTGGCCCGGCGTTGTCGGCGAATTTATGAAATTCCTGCCCATCACTCTGATCACAACATTGATAGGTTCTCTGTTAATGGCGCTTATTTTTGTGCCAACCCTGGGATCTGTATTCGGCAAAGCCGGCTCTACAAATTCCAAAACGTTGGCGGCTTTGGCCGCAGCGGAAACAGGGGACATTACTCAAATCGGCGGCCTTACAGGTCGATATGTCAAGGTCCTGTCCGTCTGCATTCGGCATCCTGCAAAGATTCTGGTTGTCGCCGTCCTCGCCCTCGTCGGCGTTCAATACTATTACGCGGCACATGGCAATGGTGTGGAATTCTTCCCGAATGTAGAGCCTGAAATGGCGTTGGTCTATGTCCATGCACGCGGCAACATGTCAACGGACGAGAAGGACGAACTGGTTCGCGAAGTAGAAATTGAAATCCTGAAGCTTGAGGATTTTTCTTCCCTTTACACGCGAACGGGTGGGCCTGGGCAAGGCCAGGACGTTGCCGAAGATGTGATCGGGACCATTCAGATGGAATTTAAAGATTGGCAGGAAAGACGTCCCGCCGAAGTGGTCTTTAAGGATATCCGGGAGCGGACGGCGCATTTAACCGGCATTACCGTCGAGGTAAGAGCGCCTGACAATGGGCCGCCAACCGGAAAACACATCCAGATCCAGCTTTCCTCTCGCAATCCGGATTTGCTTCCCTTTGAAATTGCGAAAATCCGCAATCATCTTGAAGCCAACGTTGATAACCTGATTGACTTGGAAGACAGCCGCCCCATCCCCGGTATTGAATGGGAGATCAAGGTAGATCGTGCCCAGGCCGGGCGTTTCGGCGCGGACGTCCTTTCTGTTGGAAAGCTCATTCAGTTTACGACCAATGGCGTAAAAGTGGACGAGTATCGGCCCAACGATTCCGATGAAGAAATTGAAATTCGGGCCCGGTTTCCCGAGGGCAAACGCAGCATTGATCAGCTGGACAGCCTCAGGATCATGACAGAAAAAGGAATGGTACCTATTTCAAATTTCGTGACCCGTGAGGCAAAGCAGAAAGTCGGAACCATCAACCGGACAGATGCGCGTCGGATCATGACCATAAAAGCCAACGTCGCCAGCGGCGTTAATATCGATGAAAAGGTGCAGGAAATTCAGGCCTGGATACAGGATGAGGCGGATATCAATCCAGAAGTCTCGTATACCTTTAAGGGTGAGGATGAAGAACAGAAGAAAGCTGGGGCCTTCCTGATGAAAGCCTTCGCTGTGGCATTGTTCATCATGGCAATTATTCTGGTGACACAGTTTAACAGCTTCTATCATGCATTCCTGATTTTGACGGCGGTTATCATGTCAACAATCGGCGTCTTGATGGGCCTGATCATTACCGGACAGCCCTTTGGCATCGTTATGACCGGGGTTGGCGTCATTGCCCTCGCCGGGATCGTCGTTAATAATAATATCGTGCTGATTGATACTTATGCTCATCTTAGAAAACAGGGAATGGAGGCAATGGAGGCGGTTCTACGAACCGGTGCACAGCGCTTGCGGCCCGTCCTTTTGACAACTGTAACAACGATTTTTGGACTGCTTCCCATGGCGTTACAGGTTAATATCGATTTTGTCTCTCGGGAAATTGTGACCGGTGCCCCCGCCTCTCAGTGGTGGGTGCAGCTGTCAACGGCGGTTGCCTTCGGACTGACATTCGCGACTGTCCTGACCCTGGTCATGACACCGTCGTTGCTGATGCTGGGTGCAAATGTCAGCAACGCCCTTAAACGCCGCAAACAACGGAAACTCGAACGCAAAGCAACGCCCCCTCATGCTGAGCCAGCGGAATAAGCGGATATAAACCAAAAGAAAAGCCGGGGCCCTTTCAAAAAGGCCCCGGCTTTTTAATGTAGCAGTAGTTAGAAAGATCAGACGTCGTCTTCCGTACTATCCTGTGGGGCTCCCTCATCGCTCTTTACCCTCGCCATGTCGGCTTTCTGCGCATCGGCCGCAACCAACTTCCGTTGACTGATAACAGAAAAAGGAATGGTCGCAATATAGGCAACCGCAATAGCCGACAGCAATTGCCATGGATAGCTCGCCATGACAGCAGCAAGACCACCGACAAGAATCAGCATCGGCATAATGAAACGCCGGGACACCCGGACACGTTTGAGCGAGAATGTTGGAATGCGGCTGGCCATCAAAAAAGCCAGGACCAGCAGCCAGGCGGCATTTAAAATGCCGGAGCGAAAAATATCACTATCTGAATAAAAACTAATGACCATAAACAGCAGCGAAATACAGGCGCCGCCGGGCGCCGCAATCCCCGTAAAAAACTGGCCGCCCCAGCTCGGGGTCTCTTCATCAAGCATCGAATTAAATCGTGCGAGACGCAAGCCACAGGACACCGTATAAATCAGGGCAATAATCCAACCAATACCGCCAAGGTCACTATCTAGCGTCCATAAAAAAAGGACGAGCGCCGGCGCAACCCCGAAACTGACAAAATCAGACAAAGAATCAAGTTCCGCCCCAAATCTAGAAGTGCCTTTTAGCAGCCGCGCCATCCGGCCATCGAGACCGTCCAGTATACCCGCTGCCAAAATCGCAATGACCGCCATCTCCCATTTCTCATCCAGAGCAAAGCGTACCGACGTCAGCCCGGCGCAGAGCGCCAGGATCGTCAGCATGTTGGGGATCAGGGAATTGAGCGGCAAAACCCGGAGCCGACGGCGCTTGTTAAAGGGCACCTAGCGCACCTCTACCGTCATGGCCGCGGTATTCTCGGCGGCCAAATCAGCGATAATAGTCTCACCGCCCACCATATTCTGGCCGAGCCCTACCAATGGCTCAACCCCATCAGGCAGGTAGATATCTGTACGGCTGCCAAAACGAATAAGACCGAAGCGTTCCCCGGTACGGACCTGTTGCCCGTCCGTTAGATGACAGACAATACGCCGTGCCACCAGTCCTGCGATTTGAACGAAGACAATATCCTTGCCGTCCTCTGTCCGGAGATGAACAGCGTGACGCTCATTCTCCTCTGAGGCTTTATCCAGAGACGCGTTCAGAAATTTTCCGGGGCGATAGACCTGCCGGACAATGGTGCCACCCAGAGGCACACGGTTCACATGAACGTTAAAGACGTTAAGAAAAACGCTAATTCTCAGCAATGGATCGGCGCCCATACCCAGCTCCTCCGGTGGAACCGCCCGTTCTATCAGCTGCACAACACCATCCGCCGGGCTGACTATCAGCCCCTCCCGCATTGGGACATTTCGGTCGGGATCGCGAAAGAAATACACACACCACAGTGTCAGAACAACACCGATCCAGCCCAGAAACGGCCAGGTAAACAGGAAAAGCGCCAGGGTCATCGCCGCAAATATTGCGATAAACCGATGGCCTTCAACATTAATCGGCACCAAAACTGACTTCAATGTATCCATCATACTCTACTTTCCGGCTCTCAGCCTTTTTCGACTATAGCCCTATAACGCAGGTTTCGATCAAAAAGAACAAAAAGATGCTGAAAAGCAGTTTAGCGTTTATTCCAATACCTGCTCAAGTTTCTCTTGATAGTCGGCCGCTTCCTGCTGACGTGCCCACATGGCGGCGTATTGCCCCCCCTGCTCCAGCAGCTCGTGATGACGGCCGCGCTCGCGAATTTTGCCGCCGTCGAGGACAATAATTTCGTCAGCATCGACGACGGTCGACAGCCGATGGGCGATCACAAGCGTGGTTCGATTTTTGGAGACTTCGGCAAGGCTCGCCTGAATTTCCTTCTCCGTATGAGAATCAAGCGCCGACGTCGCCTCGTCGAACAACAGAATACGTGGGCCTTTCAGGATCGTCCGGGCAATAGCCACGCGTTGCTTCTCTCCGCCCGAAAGCTTCAGGCCGCGCTCCCCCACCATTGCTTCATAGCCATCGGGGAGTTGCTCAATAAAATGATCAATACTGGCGAGACGCGCTGCTTCTTCTACTTCTTCGCGGCTGGCGCCGGGGCGACCGTACTCGATATTATATCGGATGGTGTCGTTAAAGAGCACGGTGTCCTGCGGGACAATTCCAATGGCGGCACGCAGCGATTCTTGTGTGACTTCGTTAATCCGGTTTCCGTCAATGGTGACATAGCCTTCATCCACATCGTAGAAGCGAAATAGAATGCGTGAAATTGTTGATTTCCCGGCGCCGGACGGCCCGACAATCGCAATTTTTTGGCCCGCCGCCACCTTAAACGAAACGTCATGAAGAATTTGCCGATTTTTCTCATAGCCGAAACTGACATTGTGAAACTCTATTTCGCCGCCGCCATCTGTCAAAAGATGCGCGTTCGGTGCATCATCCACCTCACGTGAGACAGTAAGTAGCTCGAACATCTTCTCCATATCCACGAGGCTTTGCTTGATTTCACGATAGACGAAGCCGAGGAAATTAAGCGGCTGCACCAGTAGCATCAAAAAAGCATGGATGGCGACGAAATCGCCGACCGTATAGCGCCCATCGACAACGCCCGCAGCGGACAGCAGGAGAACGGCAATAAGCCCGGCGCTGATAATGAAACCCTGTCCGATATTAAGATACGCAAGGGTCGTATTACTTGTCACCGCGGCACTTTCATATCCAGCAAGCGCCTTGTCAAACCGCCGCGCTTCATGCTGCTCATTACCAAAATATTTGACGGTTTCAAAATTGAGGAGACTATCGATGGCTTTGGTATTGGCCTCGCTGTCCTTCTCGTTCATGATCCGGCGGAATTTGAGCCGCCATTCGGTTATCGCCAGGGTAAAATAAATATATCCAACCAACGTTGAAAAGGTAATCAGGGAAATCAGCCAGCCATATTCGACCAGTAAAACACCGCAGATGAACAGGATTTTCAGCAGCGTCGGAATGATATTGAACAGCATAAACCGCAACAGAAAATCAATGCCCTTGGTGCCCCGCTCAATAACCCGGCTTAACCCACCGGTCTGACGGTCCATATGAAATCGTAATGACAACCTATGGAGATGCCGAAAGGTCGAAAGCGCAACCTGGCGGATGGCATTCTGGCCGACTTTGGCAAAGACAGCGTCCCGAAGCTCCGCAAAGGCCTGGGTCAACACGCGCGCAACACCGAACGCGACAATTAGCCCCGCAGGCATAACGATGATCGGGTTCACATCGCCGGTCATGTCATCAACGATAAATTTCAGCAAATAGGGCGTATAGACTGACGCCACCTCCGCTATTAACAACAAGGTGACGGCGATACAAACCCTTATCTTGAGATCTTTTCGGTCGTCAACCCAGAGATATTGTCCCAGAGACCGGATTGTCGACCAATGACTGCGTTGACCCTCGTGGGAATGGCTGTCGAACTTTGCTGTGCGCATATAAGGCCCATCTCGTTATTGATAGCGAAGACTTTAGCCGAAAAAGCGGTCTGTGCTCAGAGGAATCTGACCCGATTTGATGTCATGTGATCACAACCACATAAATCACCCTAAATCTCGAGATTACATGGCCTGCACGAAAACAATCTAATTTGCACCCGGCAATTTGAAAATCTGCCCCGGATAAATAAGGTCAGGGTCCCGGATCTGATCCTGGTTGGCCTGATAAATAATGGTATATTCCGCACCTTCACCGTAGGCACGTGTCGCGATACGCCAAAGACTGTTTCCAGGCTGTACGATGGCACTTATGTGCCCGTCTTCCTGTGCAAGAATGACATCACTCGCCGGGGCGCGCTGAAAGGGAAGTTCGACGCGCGAGATGACCTTGCCGTTTTCATCCAGTTGATCAATCCGAAGGTTGTAATTGCCGGTTGCGACATCTGTATCAGGCATCAATGACCAGGTACCATCTTCCCCGACAATAGCGGATCCTATCGGCTTATTGTTGGCATATACCTGGATAATATTCCCAGCTTTACCTTTTCCTGATAATTGCAGGGCGCCCTTATCATCGTAATTGATAGCGCCAAGGCTCAGATCCTTTGCCGCCGCCACATTGCCTTTTGGCTCCGGCACCTGCAATAGTTTAACCGAACGATCATCGCCCACTCCCTTTTCCCCGGCTTTCGGTGCCAAGACCGCAATCGCTGGCGTTCTTTGTTCGAGAGGTTTGGTGCAATCGGGAACAATGATGGCAACAAGTTTCGCGGATTCCGCCGTCGCTCCATCTGGATTTTTCGCAATTAGATTAAGGATTTGAGAGCCAGGGGTGATCGCTTTAACTGACGTAAAAACCCATTCTCCGCGGGCCGATGCCTTGACCTCCCCTGCAATATCACTTCCGACATAAATTGTCACCACCGAGGACGGAACCCCACGGCCTGCCACCAGCAATTCGCAATTCCTGTCCATGCGGACGATATCAAAACTAGGACGGACCGTGGCATCGCCGGTATCCCCAAGATTTTTGTCAATAATCTTTGATTCGGATGTCAAAGGCGTCGCAGCATTTTCTGAGCCGTCGTTCGTCGGTGCCACAGTTGCCAAGGTCGGTGCTGCGGTTGATGTCGCTTGTTCACTGTCTTGCGGTCTCTCCGCCTCATCTGCTGTCCATAAATCCCCTTCCCAAACGAGGAAGAAAAAACCGACTGCGATCAGCAGCAATACCGCAAGAATACTAAAGACGCGCACCGGAGCCCCACTTCATTAACCAATTATCCGGTTATTATGTACTGCAAGTTCCGAAGACGCAATGTTTAGGCGGTTCCGTCATGACTTTGGTTTCGTCACGACGTTCCTGATCGGTTTAATCGATTTAAGATACCCGGCGATGGCCGCAAGATCGCCATCCGTTAGCTTCGACAGGCTATGGTCAATAACCTCGGCCATGCTTCCTTGAACATTGTCAAAGTCCGGCATCATGCCGCTTTTCATAAAGCTGACGAGATCGGCCTCTGACCAGTCCCCAATACCTGTTTCCATATCTGGCGTGATATTGGGCACCAGCTCCCCCTCACCGCCATCTGCCGTTCCCGCGAGATATAAGTCGTTATTGACAGCCCCAAAGACATTGCGCGGTGTATGACATTCGCCGCAATGGGTCAGCGCCTGCACAAGGTATCCGCCGCGCGCGATCTTTTCTGAAGCCCCTGATGCAGCCACATACGGCCCTTCATCAAAAAACAGTAGTCTCCAGCCCCACTGCAACCAACGCCAGGAAAATGGCGCTGAAACTTCATGTGGCTTGTCGATGGTTGCCGCCTTTGGAAGTGTGAAAAGATACGCTTTTATAGCAAGAGCATCCTCATCCGTGATTTTCGTGTAGCTAGTATAAGGAAAAACCGGGAAATACGGATGCCCGGACGGCGAGACACCATTCTTCAGGGCTTTCAGGAATTGCGCATCGCTCCATCCGCCGATACCATTCTTCGTATCAGGGGTGATATTCGGACTGTAGAAGACGCCGAAGGGCGTCTTAAGCGCCCGCCCACCGGCAAATGGCTGACTGTCTTTTACAGTATTTGTATGACAGCCAAAACACCCGCCAGCAGCCGTAAGATAAGCGCCTTTTTGAGCCACCGTTTCGGCAATAACCAGACTTTGCCACAGCATCAACATGCAGCCAACAAAAACCCCACAAAAAGTCATTGTACGCAAAGGCATACCCTATCCAATTCCCATGGAATTACGCGATTAAAGAATTACTATTTCTTTTTCGGTTTACGAAATTCCTTATGACAGGCACCGCAAGTTCCCCCGGCATTTTTAAGCGCGGCGCCGATTTCACCCGGCTTACCACCACTTACAGCGGCGACCAGTTGCAGGCTTGCGGCCTGGAAGTTCGCAATATCCTTGTCAAACTGCGCTTTGTTTTTCTCATCCCAGATACTTGGTTTGGACCGTGACGCTTCCACGCCAGAGCCCGCCGGGAAAAGTTTGCCCATATTGCTGGCAATGGCGGCGATTGCTTTGGCATTTTCGTTTAGCTTAGCATCATAAGCCATT
>NVRR01000062.1 GCA_002732675.1 Sneathiella sp.
TTGCTTCTGGTCAGTGCCTTTATCGTTGCTGGCCCAAAAGCCGGGGAGCGGTTCGTGAACGCGTTTTCGCCAAATATTGGGACGCCATCGGTGCCGCTTGGGATGACTGCCTGGATCACACCACCTGAATATACGGGACAGGCACCGATTTTGCTGAAGATGTGGACAACGTCAGACAAAACGGAAACGCCGAAAAGCTATGTCATCCCTGCGGGAAGTCGATTTATTGCCCGCGTTTTTGGCGGCAATGGCGATGTGCCGGTTTTGCAAAAATCGACGGAAATACTTGAGTTCGATAGGCTGGATGCGCAAAATTTTGGAATCGAAACAAGCTTCGAGACTCCCGGGCTGGCCCAGATTAATAAAGGCGGCGATAGGGTCGGGGCATGGCAATTCAATGTGGTCGCCGACGCCGCGCCGACGATTAGTCTGCTGATCCCGCCCGATGTCACGGATCGCGCCGCATTTCGCCTGCAATATCGGGCGCAGGATGATTATGGGGTCGCCAGCATTGGGGGGGAGATTACCAGGGGAAATTCGGACGAGAAAATTAAACTGGCCTTGCCCGCTCCCGGTCGCGGCTCGATCGAGATTGTCGGCAAAAGCTATCATGATTTGACGGCACATCCCTGGGCCGGGTTGAGCGTGCGCTTGACCTTGATTGCTGAAGATCAGATCGGGCAGCGGGGCGTCTCTGATGTTACTACGCTGATTTTGCCGGAGCGAAATTTCACCCATCCCATTGCCCGGGCGCTGATTGAACAACGCCGAAACCTTGTCTCCGATCCCGTTGCCAACAAGCCAACAGCGCTTATTGCACTTGAAGCAATCGGTTTGCTGCCGGAAAGCCTGGATGGCGATTTTACGGCCATTATGTTGCTGTCGGCGGCACGGTCAACCTTGCGCTATGGTGATGACCAAACGGCAATTGACGACGTGGTCGAGATTCTCTGGGAGACGGCCTTAAGGCTTGAAAATGGCGATTTATCCATGGCGGAGGCGGCTTTGAGAGAAGCTGAGCAGGCCTTGATGGAAGCCTTGAATAGTGGCGCAAGCGATAACGAGATCAAGAAATTGATGGAAGAATTGCGCGCCGCCATGAATGCTTTTCTGCAGGCACTGGCACAGCAGCAATCCGATATGGCGCAATCGCCGACAATGGATCCAGATTCGCAAAGCCAGATAATCCAGAGCCAGGATTTGCAAAATCTTCTGGATAAAATTGATCAGCTGGCCCGCGACGGTGCGCGTGATGCCGCCCGTGAGCTCCTGAGCGAATTGCAGGATATCATGGAGAACCTTAAAGCCGCCGACAGCATGCAGCTAACGGCGGACCAACAGGCCATGCAGCAAATGCTGAACGAGCTGGGCGAGATGATGCAGAAGCAGCAGAAATTGCTGGACGAGACAATGCGTGAATCGCAAAAAGGCGCGCCCGGGTCGCTGCAACAAGGTGGTCAGCAGCCGCAGCCAGGACAATCCGGTCAAGGCAGTGGGTTGCAGGGACTGGCCCAGAATCAGGAAGCATTACGTCAGATGCTGCAAGACCTGTTGGGCCGACTGGGCGAGCAGGGCGATATCCCGAAGGAGCTGGGCCAGGCCGGTAAATCCATGAAAGATGCCCGTGACGCGCTCGGTAAGGGGCAAGGTGAGGGCGCCATGCAATCGGAAAATCAGGCGCTCGACAGCCTTCGCCGCGGCGCGCAATCTCTTGCGCAGCAAATGATGCAGGGGCAAGGGCAAGGAGAGCAGTCCGCTGGGACTAGTCCGCAGCGCCCTTCAACAGATCCGCTTGGTCGGCGCTTTGGGGGCGAGGAGGGGATCGGGGGCAATTTTTCCACTGATTCAGTGGAAACTGGCGCCAAACAGATTGGCAAAACACGCGCCATTCGCGATGAAGTGCAGCGCCGCCTTTCCGATCCATCCCGTGATCTATTGGAACGGGAGTATCTCAAGCGCCTGCTAGATTTTTTCTAGGCGCAAATTTTTCTCCTTTCAGTTAAAGAACAGTATGACTGTTGATCATCCATTCGCGAACTATGTGCGCATCCTGGGGAAGGGACCCAAGATGTGGCGACATATGACATTTGACGAATCCCGCGCTGCCATGGGCATGGTGCTGGATGGTACGGCGGACCCATTACAAGTCGGGGCGTATCTATTATTGCTGCGTCGGACGGGAGAGACGGGAGAAGAACTCGCCGGAATGGTCGCCGCTGCCCGCGATCAATTTTTGGAAAATGATATCTCGGCGCCAGTTGATTTTGACTGGCCATCCTATGCCGACCGCCATCGGCAGCAACCCTGGTTTATTCTCGCCGCAATTTTGCTGGCCGATCAGGGATATAAAATCCTGATGCATGGCATTGAAGGCTACACCGAGGGCTATGCGCCAACCCGTCCAGCACTCGCCGCCTTCGGTGTTCCGCAAGCGGCGTCGCTGTCCGCTGCAGCGGGAGCGTTGGCGGATAATAATCTGGTTTATCTCGGCCTTGAGCATTTTTGCCCATCGGTGCAGGCGCTTTTCGAATTGCGCCCCCTGCTCGGCGTGCGAACAGCGGTCAATACCTTCGGCCGCGATTTGAACCCTTTTGGGGCCCGTTATCAGCTGCAGGGTGTCTTCCATCCGCCGTATAAGCCGCTGCATTTGGAAACTGTTCAGACCCTCGGTCAGCCGAACAGTTATATTTTTAAAGGCGGGGGCGGCGAAGTGCAGCGCAATCCGATGAAACCCGCGCGCGTTGATGCCTTGGTGAATGGAAAAGCCAAAGAACAGGAATGGCCCGCGATGACCGATCAGTCTGTTTATAAATGGCGCGAAGAAGATTTAGATCCATTGCAACTGGTGAAAATGTGGCAGGGAAAGCTTGACCTGCCGGTTCCTGAGTTGGCGATTGTCGGCACTCTTGCCTTTGCCCTGAAGCTTGCAGATCCGGGGATTAGCATCGCCGGGGCCGATGATCGCGCTGCGGAAATCTGGGCGGCCCGCGATAAGAGGCGGTTCAGCTGATCACGCGGGTAAAGATATAGTCTGAATTTGAGGACAGGGTCGGCTGAAAGCCATATCCTTCCATTGCAAAATCTTTTAGCCCCTCCGGCTGATCAATGCGGTTCTGGATCATAAAACGCGCCATCATGCCCCGGGCCCGCTTGGCAGAAAAACCGATGATTTTGGCCTCGTTACCCTTGATTTCCTTGAACACGGGCGTGATGACTTTGGCTTTCAGGGTCTTGCGATCAACCGCTTTGAAATATTCATGAGAGGCAAGGTTGATGAGGAACGGCGAAGACCGCTCCTTGATCAGCGAAGAGAGTTTGCGAGACAATCGATCGCCCCAGAACTGGTAAAGATTGCTGCCGCGGTCCGTATCAAGTCTGGCGCCCATTTCAAGACGGTACGGCTGGATTAAATCCAGCGGCCGCACCAGACCATAAAGACCCGACAGAATGCGTAAATGGTCTTGCGCATAGGTCATGTCATCACTGGATAGTTTCGCGGCCTGCAGCCCTGCATATGTATCGCCATTAAAGGCATAGGCCGCCTGTTTGGCATTTTCCGGTGTGAGCGGGAGTTTCATGGCCTTGAAACGCTGTTTGTTCAGCGCACTCAAATCGTCGCTGATGTTCATCAGACGCTTTAGATCATCCAATGATAATTTGCGTCCCCGTGTGATCAGTTTGCGTGTCTGGGCAAGGAACTCAGGCTGCGTATAAATTTCGGGAAGGCCCGCGCGGTCAAAATCGAGTTTTTTGGCGGGAGAGATAACGGCGAGCATAGCGAGTTCCGAACTTCATTTTGGGTTATGACGAGACAATTGTTATGGGGGCAAAAGCCTCCCTTAGTCAATCTTGCTGTACCACCAGAGATCCTGGCTCGTCCCCCAGAAAGAAGGGGTTGATGGCAATTTTATTTCCGGCCAATGGGCGACCCATTGACGGTCGGAGTAATAAAGTGGAATTACATAATGCCCCCAGAGCAGTACCCGATCCAGCGCTCGCGTGGCATCGACCAATTGCTCGCGGGTTCTGGCAGAGGCAATTCGCCTGATCATATCATCGACAGCGGCAAGGCGGATGGCGGGATAATTACGGGTGCCGGGCGTCTCGGCTGCAGTGCGGCTCCAGTAAAAGGCTTGCTCATTCCCCGGTGATAGCGACTGGCCCCATTGGTTGATAATAATATCGAAGTCATATTCATTGAGGCGGTTCTGATAGCTGGCCGTATCCATCTGCCGGATCGTTGATTGAATCCCCAAGGTTTCCAGGCTTTTCTGGAAAGGCGAAATAAGCTTCACATATTCATTGTTGTTGACCAGAAATTCGATTATGAACGGCTCGTCCGTTGCCGTATTACGGAGCATGCCACTCTTGATCTCCCATCCAGCGTCTTTCAACAATTGCCGTGCGGCCCGCAGATTTTTGCGATTTCGGCCCGATCCGTCTGTTACTGGCAAGGTGAAGCTGTCGGTAAAAACCTGCTTTGGTAACTCGTCTGCAAAAGGCAACAGCAGATCACGTTCCCCATCCGAAATAGTGCCCTTGGCTGCCAATGAGGAGTTTTCAAAAAAACTGCTGGTCCGCTTGAAGATTGACTGCAGGATATTGGCATTGACCCATTCGAAATCAAAGGCGAGCGTGAGGGCTTCCCGAACTCGGACATCTTCGAATTTGGGGCGGCGGGTGTTAAAAACCATGGCCATCATGGGGGCCGGGATCTGCAAGGTCGGCTCCGCCTTGACGAAACTGTTCTGAGCGTCCTTATGGGTCACATAGGCGTCGTTCCATTTCCCCGAATTGCTTTCAAAGCGGGCTTCCAGAGTATGGGCCTTGAACGCCTCCATGGCGATATCATCATCGCGGAAATAATCGTAGATAATGGTCTCGAAGTTATAGCGACCTTTATTTTGCGGCAAATCCCAGCCCCAATAATCCGGGTTGCGTTTATAACTGATACGGCGGCCGGGTTCGACTTTATCCACCAGATAGGGGCCGGAGCCGAGGAAAGGCGTTAAGGTGGTCTTCTCGAAATCGACATCCTTGAAGGCATCCTTTGAAAGCACGCTCATCAGCCCCATAATCAGGGGCATTTCCCATCGTCCTTCTTCTTCGAAGGTGAATTTAACGCTGAGCGGGCTAAGGATCTCGGCATTTGTCGCCTTGCTGTAATAGGTCCGTACATTGGGGCGGCCCTTCTCGCGCAAGGTCTCATAAGAAAACAGCACATCTTCCGCCATAATGGCACTGCCATCAGAAAATCTCGCCTTGGGGTTCACATTGAAAATGATCCAGCTTCGATCCTCGGCAACTTCCACCGTTTCAGCGATATTGCCATAAAGCGTGAAAGGCTCGTCTTTGGACCGGGTCATCAACGCCTGATAGACGTTGCGTAGCCCGTTCGGGTAAACCCCTTTGATCAGAAAGGAGTTGAGGCTGTCAAAACTGCCGATATGCCCAAGACGCAAAGTCCCGCCGATGGCTGCATCCGGGTTGACATAATCAAAATGTGTAAAGCCAGCAGGGTATTTAGGCTCTCCATGCATGGCGATTCCGTGCCGTTTCTCACTTGCCGATGCCGGGTTAATTCCTGTCAGAAGGAGAAGCGGCAAAATCAGGGAAACGATAAAGAGATGCATGGCAATCCAACTGTTGTTTACAGGTTTCGAATAATATTCGCGAGCTTATCCACTAATTGTGGCATTTCTTTTTCCGGCGTTCCGGCAAAACCCAGAATGATGCCATTTTGATCTGTCGGTTGGTTATAGAAGGCGGACAGCGCCCGGACAAGCATACCGTTTTCGGCGGCGGCCTTTTCGATTTTTTTGTCAAACAGGTGCGGCGGCAGGAAGCCGACAATATGCATGCCGGACTCCTGTGGCTCGATTTCAACAATGCCGTGAAGCTTGGTTTTTATCAGCTCGACCAGGCATTCCTGCCGGCGCTCATAAAGCAGTCGCATCCGCCGGATATGGGCAGCAAGATAGCCCTCGGATATAAAGTCAGCGAGGGCGGCCTCGGGGACCGAGGGGGAATGGCTGTCAATATTACGCCGAAGCGCCAGGAATACATCCACCAGATCCTCCGGCACGACCATATATCCGACCCGCAGGCCCGAAAACATCACCTTGCTCATGGTGCCGACGTAAAGCACCCGATTGTCATCATCAAGCCCTTGCAAGGAGGAAAGCGGCCGGCCGGCATAACGATATTCGCTGTCATAATCGTCCTCAAGAATAAAGCGTCCATTTGTCTTCGCCCAGGCCAATAGCGCCAACCGGCGGGCAAGCGACATGGTTTGGCCTAAGGGATATTGATGGGAGGGTGATATGCAGGCAAGCCGAGCAGCGGGCTCAAGCTCTATCGCCTTATCCAGGCGGAAGCCTTCACTGTCCACCGGCACGGACACCGGCTTCGCCCCAGCGGCGATAATGGAATCGTGTATACCAGGGTATCCCGGCTCCTCCATCCAGACGGCATCGCCGGGTTCAGCGAAGGCCCGGACTACAAGATGAATGGCCTGTTGTGAGCCCGACAGGATGATCACCTGATCTGCATGGCAGCGAACAGCACGAGTCTGTCCGAGATGAGAGGCCAGGGCTTCGCGCAAAATCCTTGCGCCACCTACTGGATTGCCAACCAGATACTCCCGTTTTGGGCGGCGCCAGTGCCGCGCCAGCAGCCGCGCCCAGTCATCAAACGGAAATTCTTCCAATGCGGGCAATCCCGGAGAAAACGGGAGGCCGCGATATTGTTCTTTGAGTTTTTGGTTTTTAAACGGGGCCGCCATTTTGGACAGATATACATCTCTGTCAGCAACGCTCGTTGCACCGGCACTGCTTTTTCTCTCCAGCAGATCTTCCGGCAATTGATCGGAGACAAAGGAGCCTGCGCCAACACGGCTCGCGAGATATCCTTCAGCGGTTAATTGGTCATAAGCGGTCAGCACCGTATTACGCGATATGTCAAGTTCACCGGCTAGCGCCCGGCTGGACGGCAATCTGGTACGGGGTTTCAGCCTCCCCTCCAATATGGCCAGCCGAAGTCCCAAAAATAGCTGTTGGTGCAGCGGCGTTTTAAGGGCCGGGTCCAGGGTCAGCGTTCTGAGCTGTGCATTTTTGAGCCGACGGGTCATGGGCTACTAATCCAAATTGGTCAGAAATATATTAGATTTATACAAATAGAGGAGACCAATACCAAGGATTTTCGGGGTATAAAGTATATTCAATCACATAAATTTGTTTACTGCTATATTGAGAAGCGAGCGGGCAGGGTTATGTACTTAGTCAGGAGCTTGCAAGATTGAGAAGGAAATCAGCATGACAGATATCGCATATTTTGCCGCCGGATGTTTCTGGGGTGTTGAAGTGGCGTTTCGCCAGACCAAAGGCGTCAAGGCGACGGTTGTTGGCTATCAGGGAGGTAAAACCCTGAACCCCACGTATCAGGATGTCTGCACTGGCCAGACAAACCATGCGGAAGTCGTCCAGGTCGAGTTCGATCCAGCCGAAATCAGTTTTGAAGGCCTGATTGATATATTCTGGCAAAGCCATGACCCGACAACACTCAACCGTCAGGGTCCGGATGTTGGTACTCAGTACAGATCGGCGATTTTTTACCGAACTGATGAGCAAAAAGAGATCGCCGAAAGATCAAAAGCTGAGCAGAGCACACGGGGCATTTTCAGGCGGCCTGTTGTGACGGAAATATCACCAGCGCTCGATTTCTATCCGGCCGAAGAATACCACCAGCAATATCTTGAAAAGCGCGGCCTTGCGACTTGTCATATTTGAATACAATTTATGAGCAAACGACCTAGGCTACCCGTTGTTGATAGCCGTCAAAACCGAGGACAACAGCGGTGAGACCATGGGTCTCGTCATAGGCCCGAGCGGCGCTCGTATGTATATATTCGGCATCAAGGATGTTGGGGCTATCGTGGGCCTGGGCGATTTGCTGCGCCAAAAATTGCGGTGACGACTGTCCCGGCGCCAAGTGATTGATCCCGGTGGAGGTCGATGACGGCGTCGGCGTCTTACGCTCAAAAACTGTTGTATTGTCGAGCTGTGGGCGAATGTCATCAACAGGGGCAACATGCCTTTTGCGGGTTGAGAGTTCCAGGCCACCGCTGAGTACAAAATCCTGTCCGGCAGTCATGGCAACGGGTGTTCCGGTTTGGCCATGCGCGCCCGCACCGAACCACTCGGACGGGATCGGTAGTCGTATTATGTTCGCGGTCGGTTTTAAGACTTCCATTAACCCAATGCCTCGTACGTCGAAGAAACACATGATCTCTAAACAAGGATTGAAGATCATCATATACTTCAAGACGCTAGGATTCTCCGGACTGTCGGAGTAATACTATACCCCTGATTTTGCCAGACTAAGGCTAACAAAATCTTAACGTATTAATCACGTTAGTATGCAAAATATCGAAAAATCGCGAAAAAATGATGATTTTCAATGTATTATTGGTTAATGTAGCCGCTACTTCTTACCGCTCATCTGATCAAGGCGTTTTTGCATTTCAGACAATTGGTCTTTCAGTTCCTGCATCATGTCAGTGTTTTGATCTGCGGGCGCAGCAGTGTTCGGAGCTTTTTCTACGTTCTCTGCCGACGTGTCCGTGGCCCCAAAGGCTGTCGGAGAAAATATTTTCATAGCCTGATCGAAGGCGGCCATATTTTGCCGGCCCATATCTTCAAACTGCTTGAACAATGGATTTGTCGTCAGATTGTCCGGGAGAACATCTCGCATTTTATCCTGGTTTTCGAAAAATGACTGCATCGACATTTCCAGATAACCAGGAACGACGGTTTGTAACCGGTCGCCATAAAATCCAATAAGCTGACGGAGGAAACTGATGGGAAGTAGGTTTTGACCCTTCGCTTCTTCCTCGAAAATAATCTGCGTCAGGACAGAACGGGTAATGTCTTCGTTTGTCTTGGCGTCGAAGACGACAAAGTCACTCCCCTCCTTTACCATCTTGCTGAGATGATCAAGGGTGACATATGACGAGGTCGCCGTGTTATACAGCCGTCGATTAGCGTATTTCTTGATGACGATGGGATCTTTGTCGGTTGCGTTTTTGTCGGCCACGTTTTCTCCTATCTCATTCTGTGAAAAGCATAGCGGTGCTTACTTTCACCTGTAAATGCTGCGCTGCGCAAGTTTATTGTGCGCTGCGTTTCAGAAAATGGCCCCAAAAGCAGCGGAAAGGGTCGTTTTGGATGATGAAAGCCTCTATATTGTATGATGCGGCTCGCAGTGGATGATCCGCGCAGGTCTATTGAAAATCTGTTCATTGCTCCGGTCATTCAATTGCGGCAAGATGATGAAATATGAACGACGCCTCTGGCATAACTGAATTTCCGCCCCGGATGGGACCACGGCCGCTTGCCCTGCATCTGGGGCTGGCGACGACGACCGTTGCAGGCGCGTTGGCCGGGGTGTCGTTTGCGCAAGGGGAGAATTTCCTCTGGCCGGGTGAAAACTCCCGCCAAAGTGAAGATATCGCCGAGAAACTCCGCGATCACGCATCGCCAGATGTTCTGGAAGCGCTCAGCGCCCAGGGCAGTGAGATGGTTCAAGAGATGATCGATGGTATTAACATGTATCATCAACATCCCTATCGGCGATATGATCCGGTGCGGACAGTCCTTTGGTCAGCCGGGACCACATCGCTTCTTGACTGCAATCCTGAGGCACGGCAAGACGCCCCGGTCATTTTCATCGTGCCGTCGCTCGTCAACCGTTCCTACATATTAGACCTTATGCCGGGCCGCAGCCTGGTGAACTATTTATCGGAACAGGGAATAAGACCCTTGCTTCTGGATTGGGATGCCCCGGGGGAGACGGAGAAAGAATTCACTCTCTCAGATTATGTTCTGGAGCGCATTTGTCCCGCCATGGATTACGCAACCGATCGGTTCCCGTTGGCACCGTTACATTTGGCCGGATATTGTATGGGCGGCACATTGGCGGTTGCCGCGGCCCACAGACAGCAAGATAAATTGGCCAGCTTTATCGCGCTGGCATCGCCCTGGAATTTTCATGAAGATTTGGGACCACAGGCGCAAATGCTGCTAGCGCAGAAGGCGTTATGGTCGGCGGTGTTGGAAGGCTTCGGGGAACTGCCGGTCGATTTATTACAAACTTTTTTTGCGAGCCTGGATCCGAATCTCGGCCTTAGAAAGTTCAGCAAATTTTCGAAGATGGATATGGATTCGGCTAAAGCAACGGAATTTGTGGCTTTGGAAGACTGGTTGAATGATGGCATGCCGCTTGTTAGAAAGGTTGCTGAAGAATGCCTGCAGGGATGGTACGGGGAAAATACAACTTATCATTCTCGCTGGCAGGTAGGAGGGCGCATTGTCCGCCCGCAGGAACTGACAATTCCCGTTCTGATCGCAGCGCCAGCAGCGGATAAGATTGTGCCGAGATTGTCCGCCCTGGCCATGGCTTCGGGCCTGCCAGGCGCGAAAATAATTACCCCGCCATCCGGCCATATTGGTATGATCACAAGTCGGCGTGCCAAGGATGGTTTATGGCAGGATTTATCTGACTGGATTTTGTCTTGCTAATGTATTATTACCGCATTCTCAAATTAAACGTTGCGATCGCGAATAACTAACGTTATTTCGTATGAGGGAGTTAAATGGACTTAAAATTTCTCATGGGAAGTATTTTTTGAACTATTATTACTAAAATCGCAAAATCTAGGAGAAATTACCAATGGATATTGTCATCACAAGTGCGGTCCGTACAGCTGTCGGCTCTTTTAACGGGGGGCTGGCGCCGTTGACAGCGCATGAGCTGGGCGAAGTCGTCATTAAGGAAGCGCTCGTGCGGGCCAAAACGGATCCATCCGAAGTCTCGGAAGTTATCTTAGGTCAGGTGCTGAGTGCTGGTGAAGGCCAGAACCCGGCGCGGCAGGCATCTGTAAATGCCGGTGTTCCCGTAGAAGTTCCAGCCTGGGGCGTCAATCAGCTTTGCGGATCCGGCCTCCGGGCCGTGGCGCTTGGATATCAGGCAATCATGAACGGTGATTCCAGTGTTGTTGTTGCAGGCGGTCAGGAAAGCATGAGCCGGGCACCGCATTGCGCACATCTTCGTGATGGCAAGAAAATGGGTGGCCTGGAATTTATTGATACCATGCTGCAGGACGGTTTGATTGATGCCTTCCATGGCTATCATATGGGCAATACGGCGGAAAATGTTGCGGCCCAATGGCAAATCACCCGGGATGAGCAGGACGCATTCGCCGCGAATTCGCAGCGCAAAGCGTCAGAAGCGCAAGCCGCAGGCCGTTTTAAAGACGAAATCGTGCCCGTCACTATCTCCACACGCAAGGGCGACATTGTTGTTGATCAGGACGAATATATCCGCGGCGGCACCACTGTTGAAAAACTGAGTGGCTTGCGCACGGCTTTCATAAAAGACGGTACGGTAACCGCGGGGAATGCCTCCGGTCTTAATGACGGCGCGGCAGCGGTTGTCCTGATGACGGCCGAAGCCGCCGAGCAAAAAGGCATCAAACCTTTGGCACGGATTGTTTCCTGGGCGCAGAGCGGTGTCGATCCGTCTGTGATGGGATCAGGGCCTATCCCGGCAAGCCGGGCGGCGCTTGAAAAAGCCGGCTGGACGCCAGGCGATCTTGATCTTATTGAGGCCAACGAAGCCTTCGCCGCGCAGGCCTGCGCTGTCAACAAGGACCTCGGCTGGGATACGGATAAAGTCAACGTCAATGGCGGTGCCATTGCCATCGGTCATCCGATCGGGGCGTCTGGCGCACGGGTATTGGTGACATTGCTGCATGAAATGCAGAAACGGGACGTGCATAAAGGTCTTGCGACCTTATGTATTGGTGGCGGTATGGGAATCGCTATGTGTGTAGAGAGATAAGTTAATTTCAGGATAAGAGGTGCAGAGAATGTCGAGAGTAGCAATCGTCACAGGCGGGACCAGAGGTATCGGAGCCGCCATTTCCGAAATGTTGAAGGAAAAGGGCTATAATGTCGCTGCCAACTATGGCGGCAATGATCAGAAGGCGCAGGAATTTACGGAGCGGACAGGCATTCCCGCCTATAAATTTGACGTGTCCGATTTCGATGCCTGCGTCGCCGGTGTCGCCAAGGTGAAGGCCGATCTCGGCCACGTCGAAATTGTTGTCAACAATGCCGGGATTACCCGGGATGGCACCTTGCACCGCATGGATCAGTCAAGCTGGCAGCAGGTGATTAATACCAATCTCGGATCCTGCTTTAACATGTGTCGGGCGACCATTGACGACATGCGTGCCAATAAATTTGGCCGTGTTGTCAATATTGGCTCCATCAATGGTCAGGCCGGTCAGTACGGGCAGGTCAATTATGCAGCGGCGAAATCCGGCATCCATGGATTTACCAAAGCGATGGCCCAGGAAGGGGCAGGGCAAGGTATTACTGTGAACGCTATTGCGCCTGGTTATATTGATACTGATATGGTGGCAGCGGTGCCAGCAAATGTTCTCGAGAAAATCATCGCGGGTATTCCTGTCAAACGTCTTGGAAAGGCTTCTGAAATTGCCCGTGGCGTTTGTTTCCTCGCGGCCGACGACGCCGGTTTCGTGACCGGATCAACCCTGTCCATCAATGGCGGACAGCATATGTACTAGGGCGAAATTTCCGATCGGTCCCGCTTGACCGGTTTACGTTAAAAAAGGCATGATGTCTGGTCTTCAGGCTCATGCCTTTTTCTTGTCCAGAGGGTAGGCTAATCGCTGTCAAAACTACAAAATCGGGAAAATCTGCTGCCACGTAACTGGCGAAAGCCGTCCTTACAAACAGGGTGCTTTCAAACGCGTAAAAGGTAAAGGCGCTATCGAATTGGCCGCTCGTTATGAATTCGCTGATGTTTCCGATAGCTACTTCGGCAACGACGGCG
>NVRR01000063.1 GCA_002732675.1 Sneathiella sp.
GTCCGGCGGGCGGAGCGGGATCTAAGTAACACTCGGCTGGTGGCACCGTTTAAAGGCTATGTCGCCGAGGTGAGTGCGGAATTTGGTAAAAATATTGATGCCCGCGATAAAGTCGCTCGGCTGATTGATGCGGATCAACTGGAAGCCCGGTTTCTACTCTCTGACAGTCAATACGGTCTTCTGGTTGCGGATGCAGCCGGTATTATCGGGCGGCAGGTTACGGTGAAATGGAAGTCGGGCAATACAGAACTTGCTTTCGTCGGTGAGGTTGCGCGGCTCAGCTCGGAAATAAGCTCTGTGACGGGCGGCGTGGAAGTGTATGCGGAACTGAAAACCAACGCAAATATCAATCTGCTGCGCCCTGGCGCTTTCGTTGATATTGTTTTGTCCGGGAACAGCTATCAGAATGTTGTGAAGCTGCCAGAATACAGTGTATTCGGGGATAATCTGATCTATGTCGTCAAGAAGGGACGGCTTGAACCGCGCAAAGTGGAGATCATTGCCCGTAACGGCGGCGAGTTGTTTGTGCGCGGCGATGTCGCAAGCGATGAGTTGGTGATCACAAGTCGTTTCCCGGAAATCGGTCCCAATCTGAAGGTTGAGGTGCGCTAGTGGACTTACCACGCCTCGTCAGGATATTTGTCCGGCACAAAAATGCGGCCAATCTGTTGATGATCATGATGATTGTCATCGGACTAGCGTCAATTTTTCGGATGAATACGCAATTTTTCCCTGATTTTGGAACAGAGGTTATTACGACGACCATCGTCTGGCCAGGCGCGAGCGCGGAGGATGTAGATAGCAATATCACGACAGCCATCTTGCCCGAGGTGCGGTTTTTAAGCGGCGTGAAGCGGGTTACGTCTTATTCGGTGGAAGGGAGCAGTGTTGTCGTGGTCGAGTTCGAACCGACCACAGATATGCAGGCGGCTTTGTCTGAAATAGAGCAGGGTGTTGCCCAAATCACGACATTTCCAGAAACCACCGAAACGCCTATAATAAAGCGGGTTGTGATTTACGACCCCATCGCCCGGCTATCCGTTTCGGGCCCTTATTCTGAGGCGGCGCTGAAACAGATCGCGAAAACCATGCGCGATGACCTTCTTGAGCTAGGGATTGACAAGATTACCTTGTTTGGTGCCCGCGAGGAAGAAATATGGGTCGAAGTAAATAAGCGGGAACTGCGCCGTCTGAACTTGTCCCTCAATGATATCGCGGCGGTGATCCGGGATAATTCCAAGGATGTCCCGCTTGGTACGGTTTCGGGTAATTTTGAGCGACAATTACGGTTTCTGGAGCAAAAAGACGACGCAAAGGCCGTCGGCGAGCTTGAGATAAAGTCGCTTGAAAACGGTCAGAAGATATATCTTCGCGATATTGCCAATGTTGAGGATCGCTTTGCTGAAAAAGGTAAAACCGGTCTACAACGGGGACAACAGGCCGTGGAGGTCCATATCCAGCGGGCCCAGTCCACGGATGCGCTGAAGGCCGCGAAAATTGTTGAAGACTATTTTGAACGCGAGCAGGATCGCTGGCCGCCAGAGGTGAGAATCACCCAATATGATGTTCAGGCGGGCCTGATTGAAGATCGTATCCGCCTCCTGCTTACCAACGGTGCAAGCGGCCTGATACTGGTTCTGATCGTGTTGTTCGTCTTTTTGAACGTCCGCGTCGCACTGTGGGTGGCGGCGGGTATTCCCGTTGCGATTTTTGCGACCGCGGGTGTGATGCTGTTAACCGGGCAATCGATTAATATGATCAGCCTGTTTGCTATTATTATGTCCTTGGGCATTATCGTTGATGACGCGATTGTGGTGGGCGAACATTCCTCGTATTTACGTTCAACGGGTCTGAGTGCATCAGACGCGGCGGAGAAGGGCGCGCTTCGGATGCTGGCACCGGTTTTTGCGTCCAGCCTGACGACGATTGCGGCTTTTCTCCCGATTTTTATGATCGGCGATATTATCGGACAGATTATTGGCGCCATCCCCGCGGTTGTGGTCTCCGTCCTTTTGGCTAGTCTTGTCGAATGCTTTCTGATCCTGCCGGGTCATATGCGGCAAGCACTTCGGCGCCAGGGCGGAAATGATAGTTCTGCGCGTCAGTGGTTTGACGCCAAATTCCGGTATTTTCAGACGCATCTGTTTCGGCGGTTTGTCAGTTTTGCAGTCTCCTGGCGTTATGCCACATTGGCCACGGCCGTGGCCGTCCTGATCATTTCGATCGGTATGATGGCGGGGGGACGTCTTGCCTTTAATTTCTTCCCCTCTCCCGAAGCGGATGTGGTCAACGCCAATATCGTCTTCTCGGCCGGTACCTCGCGATCTGAGACCGAGGCCATGGTCGCGGAGCTGGATCGATCTCTTTATAAAGTTGAAAACGAGCTGACGGACGGGAGGGGCGGCCTAATTGAAAACGCTTTTGGTAAAATCGGGGTGAGTATCGGCGATCAGTTTAGCTCGGTCGCCGGGGACCATCGCGGCGGCATGACCGTGGAATTGGTCTCCGCCGATCTTCGCGATATTCGGACCGCTGAGTTTATCAAGGCGTGGCGAGATGAGATCCGTGAAATGCCGGGTCTGACACGGATTGCCCTGACAGAGCGTATTGGTGGTCCGCCCGGCAGGGAGCTGGATATCCGGTTGAAGGGCGATAATGTCGATGCCTTGAAGGCGTCGGCGGAAGAGGTAAAAACCCTTCTCAAAAAATTCAAGGGCGTTTCCGATATAGAGGATGACTTGCCGACGGGTAAACAGGAAATCATTCTTGAACTGACACCGCGCGGCCGTGCACTCGGCTTTACAACCGATGTTATTTCATCCCAAGTAAGGGCGGGATTTGAAGGCGTGATCGCGAAGAAATTTGCCCGTGGCGACGAAGAAGTCACCGTTCGCGTGCAACTACCCCGGGACCAGGTGACAGTCTCCGCGTTACAGGATTTTTACCTCAAGAGTCCAGCGGGCGTGGAAGTGCCCTTGTCGGAGGTTGTCTCTGAACGGAGCCAAGTTGGTTTCGCCCGGATCAAGCGCGAAAATGGCACTCGTGAAGTAGCCATCACTGCAGAAGTAGATGAAAACCAGACATCTTCTGACCAGGTTCTGGCGGCCTTGCCGGGAGATGGGCTGGACGCGATCGTTCGCAAATATGGCCTGACATATCGCTTCGCCGGCAAGTCTGAAGAGCAGGCGGATACTCTGGCAGATATGAAATTTGGCGCCATACTCGGTATGTCGGCGATTTATCTGATACTTGCCTGGGTATTCTCGTCCTATTGGCGGCCCATTGTTGTGATGTCGATCATTCCTTTTGGCATCGTCGGGGCCATTTTCGGGCATTATTTGCTGGGCTTTAACATGACTATTTTATCGCTGATTGCGCTGCTTGGTCTTTCTGGAATTCTGGTCAATAACTCGATTATTCTGGTGAGTATTATTGAAGAACGGATATCGAAGGGGGAGGCGTACCGGAGTGCGGTTATAGATGGTACCTGTGATCGCTTGCGGGCAGTGCTGCTTACATCGTTGACAACCATTGGCGGACTGACGCCGCTGTTGTTCGAGACCAGTCTGCAGGCGCAGTTCCTGATCCCCATGGCCATAACCCTTGTTTTTGGTCTGATGGCGGCGACAATTCTCGTATTGTTCGTGGTGCCCTCGCTTCTGGTAATTCAGGAGGATTTTGGCCGGATGTACGGCGGCGTCAAGCGACTATATTCGAAGGCCGCTTAGCGCTGCCAAAACCGCCGGGAGAACAGGACAAGAACTGTAAAAAGCTCGAGGCGGCCTAGCAACATACCGAGGGCCATCAGCCATTTTGCCGTATCGGGCAAGGGTTCGAAGGACCCTGCCGGTCCAACAACGTCACCAAGCCCCGGCCCGACATTGGCAAGGGCAGTGCCCGCGCTGGAGATGGATGTTATGAAATCCAGCCCCGTCAGGCTGAGACCGATGGTCAGAGCCGCAAATGTCAACAGGAACAGGAAGATGTAGCTCATCACGGCGTTGATCGTATCGTCTCCCAGCGGTCGGCGATTATAATGGGGCCGGAATATTCCGCTGGGGCGGATCAGCTGCATCAATTGGCAGCGAACAGTTTCGGCAAGCACCTGAAATCGGAAGATCTTAATACCGCAGGATGTTGAACCGGCACAGCCGCCAATAAACATGAAAAAGAAGAAAGCCGTGACAGCAAAGCCGCCCCAGGCATTATAGTCCGTCGTCGTGAATCCGGTGCCTGTTATGATTGAGGTGACGTTGAATGTGGCATAGCGAAGCGCCAGCCAGAAACCCAGGTCTTCCTCTGTCATCTGCCAGAGGACCATGATAAAAATGCCGATCAGAATGATTGTGAGGAATACCCGCACCTGGCTATCGGTTAAGAAACTGCCGGGTTTTCCCTGAATCAGATGCAGATACATCAAGAACGGCAGGGCGCCCATAATCATGAAGACGACAATAATACTTTCAATCAGCGGACTGTTGAAATAGCCGATAGAACCGTCAGAGGTTGAAAATCCGGCCGTTGAGATCGTTGTCATCGTATGGACGATAGCCTCGAAAAAAGTCATGCCGGCTGCCCATAGAGATAAAGTGCAAATCAGGCTCAAGGCAAGATAGATATACCCAATGGTTTTAACAATTTCCGCCAGCCGTGGCATCGCTTTTTCCGCTGACGCGTCCGACGTTTCCATGCGGAAAAGTTGCATCCCGCCAATACGCAAGAGGGGCAGAATGGCGATGGCCATAACAATGATGCCGATGCCACCAAGCCATTGCAGCAGCGCCCGCCACAGCAGGATTCCGGGTGGCGCGTTGTCAAGGTCGGTCAGAACGGTCGATCCTGTCGTCGTCAAGCCGGACATGGCTTCAAAAAAGGCATCCGTATAGGAAATATTAAGCTCGCTGAAGGCGAGGGGCAGTGCGGCAAAGGCCGGCATGGCAATCCAGGCCACCGTGGTCAGAATAAAGGCCTGCCGTCCACCGAGCTCCAGGCTGCCGCCGCGATTGGAGAGAAACAGCCCGCCGCCGACGAAAAGCGCAACAGCTGCAGCCGCAAAAAACCTGCCAGTCCTGATCACTGACGAAGAGGTCCACCGCCGCCGGGATCAGCATTGCCAGCCCGAGAACAGCAAGGAGGACGCCGACAATGGACAGAATAAGGCGATAATTAATCACTTATAAGGGGTCCTGACCGGAAAAATCAGCCTTTGCCGATAAAGGCAAGTAATTCACCGCGGGTTATATCTGAGCTTCGGAAAACGCCGAGCATGGTACTGGTCACCATGGTCACCCCGTCTTTATGAACGCCGCGGGTCGTCATACATTGATGGGTGCTTTCGATAATAACGGCTACACCTTTGGGCTGTAGGGTACGGTTGATGGTTTCCGCAATCTGCCGTGTCAGTTTTTCCTGGATTTGCAGGCGCTTGGCGTAAGCGTCCACTACCCGCGCCAGCTTCGAAATACCAACCACACGATTGTTGGGCATATAGGCGACATGTGCATGACCGATGATCGGCACCATATGATGCTCGCAATAGCTTTCAATCCGGATATCCTTCAGGACCACCATCTCGTCATAGCCATTGACCTCTTCAAAGGTTTTGGAGAGGTACGCGTCGGCGTCTTCTTTGTACCCTGCAAAAAATTCTAGATAGGAGCGAGCCACACGATCTGGCGTCCCTAACAGTCCTTCGCGGGACGGATCATCGCCAGCCCAGCGTATAAGTGTTCGAACGGCGTCTTCCACTTCTTCCTTTGTCGGTGGCTTGCTTGTGGGGTCGTCAGGTTTAAAATGCTTATTCATTGTCGGATATTATCCTCGAATGCCTCACGCGATCGTGGGCTATTAGTGGAAAGAGGGAGTTCCGTGCGGGCTATCTAGCGAGAATGCCGGAATATCCACAGCAAAGAAAGTTCCCTCCTCAGATTCCATTTCATATGATCCTACCATAATACCCGAAGGTGTTGGAAGGGGTGTTCCACTCGTATATTCGTAGGCCTCTCCGGGGCGCAGGAACGGTTGTTCCCCGACCACGCCTTCGCCCTCGACGATTTCAGTATTGCCATCGGCATCCGTGATTTGCCAGTGCCGGTTTCGCAACGTAACAGCAGCGGCGCCTTTATTCTTGATGCGCACCCGATAGGCCCAGACGTAAAAATCATCTTCGGGGACGGAGCGATCGGTGAGATAAGTAGGGGTTACCGAAACCTCGATATCCCGCGTCGTCTTGTTATATGCTGCCTTTTTCTCCATCCTGACAGGCCTTTCACAATATTCAGGAAATTTTCCAATCCCTAGAATATTGCGATAAATGCCGGATTTGTCCAGAGGTTGCCTGTTTTAGGCAGTTTGTTTACTAAGCGCATATCCTAAGTCTTCGATCAGATCATCCACATCTTCAAGACCGATGGAAATGCGGAGCAGGCTGTCGCTAATCCCAAGCTCTGCCTTGGTTTCATCATCAACGCTGGAATGGGTCGTTGTCGATGGATGGGTGATAAGACTTTTTGCATCGCCGAGGTTATTGCTGATATCAATCAAGGAAAGCCGGTTTAAGACACTAAATGTGCGTTCCTGACCGCCGTCAACTTCAAAGCTGATCAGCGTACTGCCCCGGGCCATCTGTTGGCGGGCGAGGGCGGCTTGCGGATGATCATCGCGGCCGGGATATCTGACTGATTTCACGGACGGATGATCCCCCAGGAATGCCGCAATCTTCTCCGCATTGTCGCATTGGCGTTCGACCCGAAGTTCCAGGGTTTCAAGGCCTTTGAGCATATTCCAGGCGTTAAACGGGCTCAACGCTGGCCCGGTATGCTTGAGGAACGGCGAAAGTGTCTCTTCAACAAATTCTTCGGATCCCAGCACAACTCCGCCCAGACAGCGGCCTTGGCCGTCAATATGCTTGGTTGCGGAATAGACGACGATATCAGCGCCGAGCTCCAGCGGTTTCTGCAAAATAGGCGTTGCAAAGACATTGTCGACAATCACCTTGGCACCAACTTTATGGGCAAGTTCTGACACCGCCGCGATATCGACAATGTCGAGCGCCGGGTTCGACGGGGTTTCAAAGAAGACGCAGGTTGTCTTCTTGGTAATGGCCGCCTTCCACTGATCAAGATCGGTGCCGTTAATGAGGGTGATATTGACACCAAACCGCGGCAATATATTCTCGATAATATAAAGGCAGGAGCCAAATAGCGCCTTGGGCGCCACCACATGATCACCAGTTTTGACCTGGCTCAGCAGTGCGGCATTCACCGCCGCCATGCCACTAGCAGTGCCGCGCGCGGCTTCGGCGCCTTCCAGCAGGATCATCCGCTCTTCAAACATGGAGATGGTCGGGTTGGCATAGCGGGAATAAATGTACCCTTCATTTTCACCCTTGAAGCGACCGGCGGCTTGCTCGGCGCTATCATAAACGAAGCCGGAATTCATAAAAATCGCTTCGGATGTTTCGTTGAAGCGGGAGCGCTCTGTACCGCCGCGGACCAGTTTGGTGGCGGTCCGGTAATTGGCAAAGCGCCGTCTTTTAGTTTCTTTGTCTTCAGTCATGTTATCCTCGAGGCATAAAAAAACCCCGACCATCGATCAGGGTTCTACTGAGCCCCGACCTTTTAGCGTTTCTTTTAACGTGGCCGCAAGCCGGTCGGCACAAATCACCACAGGCAAATAAATACTGCCAATTTATTGAGCCTGTCAAGGATAAGCGATTGCGACCCCAAATTTATGTTGAGCTTTTAGGAGCCGTCCTATAGGTATTTCGAATACGCGGGCGTAGCTCAATGGCAGAGCAGAAGCTTCCCAAGCTTACGACGAGGGTTCGATTCCCTTCGCCCGCTCCATTCTTTTCTTGCCCCCTAAAGGCTACCAAGGGCGTTGAGGAGTGCAGGCGTGGTTTGAGACTAAAGTTCGGACCCTAGCCAGCTTCTGAAGTTTTGAGGCCGCGGCGCCATACGCCAAGTTTGACCGACCCGGCAATAAATAGGCCAAAAACGACCATTCCAAGAGCGACGAGCATGAACAGGATATCTAAGCTGTCCTGGCCAAGTGAATAGGCGATCAGCCCGCCGCCGAGGACGATTATGAAACGGGCGACACTGCCCAATACCGGCCAAAAGACTCGCCCTGTTCCTTGCGATGCGAAATAGAGGCACAAGCCCAGACCAAAAAAGAAATAGCTTGGCCCAACGATGCGCAAATAGGCCCGGCAGGCTTCACGCACCGCCTCGCTATCGCTGAACAGATCAGCCCACAGGCTAGGGAAAAGGGCAAAGATAATGCCGACAAAGCCGGTAATGACGCCGCCAGCAATTCCACCGGTCCAGCCAATGCGGTGGCCGCGATCAATCTCGCCAGCACCAAAATGTACTCCGACCATGGTAATACAGGCCGCGCCGATACCGAACACCAGCGGGACCAATAGCAATTCCAGACGTGATCCAATACCATAGCCTGCGAGCGCAGCCGTGCCGACGCGGGCGGAAAAGGCCGTAATGACGATGGTGGTGCCGATCGTGCTCACCGGACTGATGGAAGCCACAAGACCAATTCGCAAGATGTCCGCAAAATGCCGCCATTCCAGCCTAATCCCGCGAAAACAGAGAGTGACTCCAACGCGCCCGCTCATCAAGATTGTGATTTGGCCCAGGGCGCCGATACTAAAACCCACCACAACGGCTACGCCTGCGCCAGCGATACCCATCTGCGGGAAAGGGCCGACGCCCAGGATCAAGACGCCGCCAACGGCGATTTGGATGGTTGAGGCGACGATCATCCAAAAAGCAGCGACTTTCATTTGCCCCGCACCCCGCAAGACACTGCCCATGCCATTGAATAGCCATATGGACAAAATACCCGCGAACAACAGATCGCTATAGGAAAGCACAGCCTCTAAAACCCGGCCCTTACCGCCCAAAGCACTGAAAATGGCCTCGCCGCAGAAAAGAAACAAGGCTGCAGACAGGATGGCAAAGAGAAATGCGAGAAATACTGCATGTAGCACGATTGCATCCGCGCCAGCGCGGTTCCCGGATCCAAGATGCCGTGCTACCAAACCGGCGGTAGCGCCGCCGATCGATCCCGCCGACAACATTGTAATCAACATGAACATGGGGAAGCCCAGGGCTAAACCAGCCAGCGCCACGGTCCCCAATTGCCCCACATACCAGGCCTCTGCCATGGTGGTGGCGGTGGTCACGAACATAGCAATGATGTTGGGCGCCGCCATCCTTGCCATGGTTGATCCGATGGGTGCGGTAAGCAGATGGTTCCGCGGGCTCATAGGGCAGGGTCCTTTGATCGGAGATTATATTAGTTCAATAACTGAACTTAATTTTAATAGTTCAAAAAGTCAACTTATGTTATAGAGATATTATGACAACACGTAATTATCGGCGTCAGGACTGTCCCATTGCTTTCGCATTGTCGATCGTTGGTGATCAATGGACCATTCTGTTGATCAGAGATGTGTTATCGGGAACAAACCGGTTCGACGATTTGCAGAAGCGGCTCGGGATCTCCCGCAATCTTTTGACCCGACGCTTGAAACAATTGGTCGCCGACGGCATATTGATCAAGCGGCAATTGCCGAATTCGCGTCGGCATGCCTATTGGCCGACACCGAAATGCACGGCATTGCGCCCGTCTATTCTTGCTCTGGCCGAATGGGGTCAAAGTTGGCGTGGTGATGCCGGCGGCACTCGAGTGGAAATTACCGAAACCGATAGTGGTAGAGCAGTAGGCGTTCGCTTCTGTCGGTTGGACGATGGTCAGGAAGTCAGTCCGGCCCGGATTACGGTCAAACGGATTTCCGGTTGATACTCCCTCACGCCTCTTCCCTAATGAAGCCACTCCGCTTTATCGCCGGTGAGGGAGCCGTAGATAGCCTCGCTTGTCATTAACAGTAGTGTGATTTCGGAACTTTACGTGCCTTGAACTCCTTTTTGTTATTGAGTGAGTGAACCCCAAACAACAAAGCATATGTGGGTCGTTAGGCCTACTGAAGCTGGCAAACCCGCTTCTACAAATGCGTGATTCTTAAATGCTATAAATCTTTTCCCGCGAAGGACCTGTATTTCGTATTTTAGCGGGTCGTCCTAAAGCCAAGAAAACCCTTACGACAACCCATACACCACCAATGCCTGTAGCCCCAAATAAACGGCAAGTGCAATCAGGAACAAGTTCAACGTCCGGTCTGCGGCTTTGCCCATTTCCTTGAATTTTTTGGCGAAGAGGATGCGGGCGATGAACAGGATGATAAAAGCAACGGAGAGGATTTTGAGGATCATGCAATCTCTTCCGCCTCGGGTGGGGTAGTCTCCGATTGGGTAGCAGGGAGGAGGGCAATATCATTGCCGCCTTGGGACTTTACCAGATACATCTGATCATCGGCCAACTCGACCAGGGTTTGCCAGTCATTGACATCCGCAGATTTCATTTCGGCGATCCCATAGCTCGCGGTGAGGAAGGTACCGTTAGGCCGCTTGCCAAGGCCGGTATTGCGCAAGCGGCGGATGGATTTAAGGGCACCCTCCGCGTCCGTATTCGGGAGCAGGATGACAAACTCCTCCCCGCCCCAGCGGATAATGACGTCAGAGCCGCGTCCGTTGCGTTTCAGATGGGCGGCGGCGGCTGCCAGCACTTTGTCGCCGGCCTCATGGCCAAATTTGTCATTGATGGATTTGAAATCATCAAGATCGACAAAGGCGACCGAGAGCGGTGAGTCTTCTCTTTTGGCAATTTTAAACTGCACATCGATAATTTCTTCCCCGCTGTTGCGGGTATAGCAATTGGTCAATGTATCGATGGAGGCCTGATCGACGAGGGACGCCATATAGCGAAGCTGGCTGATGGCAGAAACCGTGCAGAGAATGCCGACGGCCATAAGCGACAACAGAATGCCGAGGTGTTGAAACGGATTTCCTTGTTCGGGCAGCATAATCAGGATCAGGATCTCGGCAAGCGAAAACAGAACCATCGTCAGGAAGGCTTCCTTGACTGTCAGGGGGAAAATGCCAATGCAGACGACGATGAAAAACGGAAACAGGACATATCCGGCCGAGGTGATGCCAGAGATTGCGGATAAATCCGTCAAGTTCAGAAGTGGCTGCGACATGCCCTGAAAAGTCAGCAATATCGCGAAAAAAATCGCAAGGGCGCGGTACGCATCGCGTATGGTCTCCCCGCTGCCAATGCCAAAGAATAAGGAGAGAAACATAACCGCGATAAGGGCGCGACTGACACCGATTGTTATCAGGGTTTCTGTATCGAAGGCCAGAAAATCGGGAAGAAAGCCTATGGGAAAGGCAACAAGGCAGAGAAGTGACAACATGCGAACGCGGGAGAGAATAACCCGCGCCCGCCGCCGCCGCAGCAAGGCGGAATGGTTTGCCTCAGAAATAAGCCGATCAAACCCTTCGGCGACAACGGACTGACCACCGTCACCTGATATGGCGTTATAAATATACCTTAGCACGTCTTGCATCCCCCAAAACGGCGCCCTTGCGATGCCATCCATGGGAAATATAGCAAAGAATGCGGTGCCAGGTCATCTAATTTACACTTACCGATCACGATTGATGAATGCCTCCATCATGGTTTTGGGCTCGTCCGTTTCATAAGATTGAGCGAAGGCCTCAATACCGAGCTGAATACCGGCGGCAAGTGAATTATTCTCCCAATCGTTACACAGACGCTTCTGATTCTGGATGGCGTGCCGTCCGCTGGCCAAAATTTCGTCAACAGCCGTGTTAGTTTCAGCGTCCAAGGCGTCATCTTCGGTCAGGCGCTGGACAAGGCCGGCGGTCGCTGCTTCTGTCGCCGAAAGTGTGCGGGCTGTCAGAACCAGATCGCGGGCGAGCCCAACACCGAGGATACGGGGCAGGAGTGCCGCATCAATAACGGAGGGAATGCCGATACGGACTTCGGGCATGGCGAAAGTCGCACTTTTGCAGGCAATAATCATATCGCAGGAGGCCGCAAGTTCCATTCCTGCGCCCAGGGCATATCCGTTCACCCGCGCAATAACCGGTGCATGCAGATAGCGCACCTTATGGCAGAGATGATGCAGGTTGGTGATAAAGCTGCGGGCAGAAGCGGGATCGAGGCCCACCATTTCACTGACATCGGCACCCCCGACAAAGGACTTGCTACCGGCGCCTGTGAGCACCACAACGGCGATCTCAGGATTGGCATCTAGGTCCGTGAAAGCATCGTTCAGCTCGGCGATTATGGTGGAATTGAGAATATTGAGTTTGCGTTGATTATCTACCGTGACCCGGGCAATTTTGCCGCGCGGGGTATCTTCAATTACAGTTTCTACATACTTCGCCATTGTTTTCTCCGCATTTATTATTAGTTTTACAGATGTATGACCAAGGTTTATAGCCAGTTGAGGCTGCAATTGCCAACCGCATCCGTCAAGAATTGAGAATGAGATATGTTTATTCAAACCAAAGCAGGCGAAACCGCGAGTGAACTAGAATTTTTTCCAGGCCAGAAGGTTCTTGGCGATGGATCTGTTGGGGTTTCCAGGGACGAGGCTGAGGCAAAATCACCTCTGGCCGTGCGACTTTACGCCATCGGCGGGGTCGCAGATGTGGTGCTGAAATCCGAGAGCGTTGCGGTTGCCAAGCACGATGATGCGGATTGGAATAGCCTTCGTACAGAAATTTTCGGCGCCATTGTCGCGCATTTTCAAAGTGGTGATGCTGCCTTGACTGTTGATCCGTCTGAGGGCGTGGGTGAATTTGATACGGAAATTGTCGATCAGGTAAAAGATCTGCTGGCGACGCGGATTGTGCCGGCGGTGACCCAGTCAGGCGGCGATATCGCCTTTCATAGCTATAAAAATGGCAGGCTGTATCTGAAACTGCAGGGATCGGCCTTTTCGATGCTGACGGGTTTCACGC
>NVRR01000064.1 GCA_002732675.1 Sneathiella sp.
ACGGCTGAAAGAAAATGGTGCGGTGATTTTGGGGAAAACCACGACGCCGGAATTTGGCTGGAAAGGGGTCACCGATAGCCCGAAAACCGGGATCACTCGCAATCCGTGGAATGCGGATATGACGCCTGGCGGCTCTAGCGGCGGCGCGGCGGCGGCTTGTGCGGCAGGTATGGGCGCCCTTCATATTGGCACCGACGGCGGTGGATCGATCCGCATCCCATCGGCTTTCACGGGTATTTTTGGGCATAAGCCAAGCTTTGGCCGGGTGCCGGCATGGCCGCCATCGGCCTTTGGAACCGTCGCCCATATCGGACCCATGACACGAACCGTGGGGGAGGCGGCGCTGATGCTTCAGGTGATCTCCGGCGCGGATAGCCGCGATTGGACGGCGCTGCCCTTTGAGGAAACCGATTATGTCGGGTCCCTGTCTGACACGGTGAAGGGCAAACGGATCGCCTATAGTCCTAACCTCGGATACGCCTATGTCGATCCGGAAGTTGCCGCCGCGGTTAAACAGGCGGCCGCTCTGTTTGAGCAAATGGGCGCCATTGTTGAGGAAAAGGATCCCGGTTTTGGAAATCCGTTGGAGATATTTAACACTCTGTGGTTCTCCGGGGCACATTTTGCCCTGAAAAACTTTACCGATAAACAGTTTGAAGAGGTTGACCCCGGATTACAGCAGGTTTTTGAAGAAGGCGCGAAAATCACCCTCGACCAATATATGCAAGCCTCCATTGCCCGAAATGAACTGGGCATAAAGATGCAGCAGTTCCATGAGGACTATGACCTTTTGTTGACGCCGTCGCTCTCCATTCCAGCGTTTGAGGCTGGTAAATTGGCTCCACAGGAATTGGCGGAAGCAGGTGCCTGGGTTGACTGGACGCCGTTCTCCTATCCCTTTAACCTGACACAGCAACCCGCCTGTTCTGTCCCATGCGGACTTTCAAGCAGTGGCCTGCCCATCGGGGTGCAGCTTGTTGGTCGTATGCATGATGATGTATCGGTTCTGGTCGCGGCCAATGCCTTTGAAGGCGTATCGCCTGTAGCTGGCGCGCGCCCGGATTTGTCCAAACTGAAATAGACGCAAATAGGATTGGGCTTCTCACATGAGTAGTGGCATGGAACTTCTTAGCGTTTCTGAAATGTATCAGGCTGACAGGCTTGCCATTGAAGGTGGGGTTTCGGGCATAACATTGATGCAGGCGGCGGGCCGCGGCATTGCGACATTGATCAAGGAAAACGTGCAAACCGGTCGCTGCCTCGTCCTTTGTGGGCCGGGGAACAATGGCGGCGATGGCTATGTGGTGGCGCAGGCGCTCGTTGATGCGGGCTGGCATGTGGATATTGTCTCTATCTCCGACCCGGACGCCCTGACCGGTGACGCCGCTGGTATGCGCGAGCTTTGGACAGGACCTGTTCAGGTCATAACGGAAATCAATTTTGATAGCTATGATCTGGCAGTTGATGCTCTTTTTGGCGCCGGTTTCTCGCGCGAATTGGAGCCGGACGTTGTCTCGCTACTGGTAGCTGTGAAAGGTGCTGACATTCCCGTGATCGCCGTGGACGTTCCCTCCGGTGTTAATGGAGATACGGGAGCGGTTGATCCGGGCGCCATTCCGGCCATAATGACAGTGAGTTTCTTTCGCGCCAAGACGGGTCACTATCTTTATCCAGCGCGGGGCTATTGCGGCCTGTTGCAAGTCATTGATATCGGGATTGATGATAAATATTTAGCGGCGATTAATCCCGGCGCGCAACGCAATGACCCGGCCATCTGGGTAGACTATCTTATAGAACCCGATCCCCTTGACCATAAATATAGCCGCGGCCATGTCGCGATTGTCGGCGGGGCGATTTCCTCAACCGGGGCTGCGCGGATGGCGGCGCGGGCGAGCCTGCGAGCCGGGGCAGGGGCAACGACCGTCGTTTCACCGCCGTCGGCGCTTAGCACATATGCGGCGGCGCTGGAGGCGGTGATGGTCACCTCCATTGCGACAGCAGAGGCCTTCGCTGATTGGATACGTCAGAAACGGATAGGAACACTCCTTATTGGTCCCGGCAACGGCGTCAATGACCGGACGCGGGGATTTGTACTGGCCGCTCTGGAAGGGCCAGCGAATGTCATTCTCGACGCGGATGCTCTGACTGTTTTTAAGAACGCACCGCAGGCTCTTTTTGAGGCCATAATCGCGAAGCCGGAAGGGGTCTGTATTCTAACGCCCCATGAAGCAGAATTTAATCGCATTTTTGATGTCGAAGGCTCGAAACTTGAGCGGGCAAAAGCGGCTGCGCAGCTGTCGGGCGCTATCGTCTTGCTCAAGGGCGCCGATACGGTTGTTGCAACACCCCAGGGACGGGCGATTATCAATCACAATGCTCCGCCATTTCTGGCAGCGGCCGGGTCGGGTGACGTTCTGGGCGGTATTATTTGTGGGCTGATTTCTGCCGGAATGCCACCCTTTAAGGCTGCTGCGGCGGCAACCTGGATTCATGGCGAGGCAGGCAACAGGCTGGGACAGGGGCTGATTGCGGAGGATATTGAAAGCGAAATTCCGGCAATTTTAGCGGGTTTGAGCCGATCTTCGACTGTTGTATAAAATGCGAGCTATTTTTCAACCATTTTTTTACGAATAGCGTTTACCAATGGATTAATTCAGAAAACCTAATCTACTTTGTGAGTGAATAATGTTCTTTAAAAAAGAAAGTTTAGCTGAAACCATTGCCTGCGGCGATGTCTTCTATCGCCATATGATGATGAGTTTGCAAGAGCAGGCGAAAGTCCTCCGTGTTGAGAATGATGATCAGGGCATTCCCCATGTGCACTATGAGAAAACCGTCATCAGAACAGGCTATCAGGAACATGCAGGTCACCGGGTTCTGGCCCTGGCAACTTTCGAGAGAGAATTCCATCTCGCTCACTGAGACCAAGTTCCTTTCAACGCTTTCTCCATGATCAATGAAATTTGGTTGCCGTCTCTGCAATCGCATATAAAAACAATACGATGTGATGTATTGATTTCCCCAATTGAAACGCCCGCGCTTTCGCGCCTTCATTTTTCTTCATTTTATTGGTAATTCCCCTAGGCATATTGAGAAGTCATATGCTATAGACAGCCGCTCCACAACACTTCGGAACGCCTATTGCTGTGGCTTTTTGATGTGGATGTGGTGATTGCGGGTGTGGCGGAATTGGTAGACGCGCTGGTTTTAGGTACCAGTTTCTTACGAAGTGTGGGTTCAAGTCCCTCCACCCGCACCATATAAAATAGCGGCCCCGGGGCCACGGCTTTTCGGCACAACCATATGCTGGAGAGTTCAAACTGATGATTAAATATTGACGGACCATCGTTCATGCAAATTACTCAAACAAACTCTGACGGACTGAAGCGGGATTTCACGGTTGTTGTTGACGCTGCTGAAATTGAAACACGGGTGACAGCGAAGCTGATCTCGGTCGGCGCGGAAATCAAACTCCCCGGCTTTCGTCCCGGCAAGGTGCCAATGAGCATTCTGAAACAGCGGTTCGGGAAATCCATCATGGGTGAGGTTCTGGAGCAAACGGTCAACGAGACCAGCCAGAAGGCGCTTGAAGATAATGACCTGCGCCCGGCGCAGCAGCCGAAAATTGAAATCACCAAGTTTGATGAAGGCTCTGACCTTGAGTTTACACTTGAAGTCGAAATCATGCCGGACTTTGAGCCCATGGATTTTACCAAACTCAAACTGGAAAAGCTGACGGCCGATGTTGAAGACGACAAGGTTGATGAGTCTTTAAAACAGATTTCCGGTCAGCAGAAAAATTTCGAAAAAATCAGCGGGGCCCGCAAATCCAAAACCGGCGATGCGCTGTTGATCGATTTCCTGGGCAAAGTTGACGATGTGGCTTTTGATGGCGGTACCGCAGAAGGTCATCAGCTTGAACTCGGCTCCAATGCTTTTATCCCGGGCTTTGAAGAGCAGCTCATCGGCACCAAGGCGGGGGATAAGCTGGACGTGACAGTCACATTCCCTGAAAATTATGGATCTGCCGAGCTTGCAGGCAAAGACGCCGTATTTGAAGTGAAAGTCCATGAAATTCGTGAAGCAGCTGACGTTGAAATCAACGACGAATTTGCGGAAAAACTCGGTCTTGAAAACCTTGACGCCCTGAAAGAAGCGGTGCGCGGCCGGATTTCGGATGAATATTCGCAACTTTCCCGCCAGACATTGAAACGCAACATGCTGGATGCTTTGGCGGTCGAGCATGATTTTGACGTTCCGCCCGGCATGTTGGAAAGTGAATTCAATGGCATTTGGGACGCGTTCCTGAAGGAACTGGAACAAAACGGCCAGAAGCTGGAAGAGCAGGACCAGTCCGAGGATGACCTGCGGGAGGAGTATCAACAAATCGCCGAGCGTCGGGTGCGTCTTGGATTATTGCTCGCCGAAGTTGGCCGCATCAATAATGTTGAGGTGTCCCAGGATGAGGTGAACCAGTCGATTATGGCGCAAGCCCGTTCATACCCTGGTCAGGAACAAGAGATTTTCAAAATGTTTCAGGATCGTCCCGAAATGCAGGCACAGCTTCGGGCGCCGATTTTTGAAGACAAGGTTGTCGATTTCATTGCTGAGCTTGCAACCGTCACTGAGAAAAAAGTCTCTGTTGATGAGCTGATGAAGGATCCTGACGACACGCCTGCGCAGAAGCCTAAGAAGAAGGCCGCGCCTAAAAAGGCTCCGGCAAAAAAAGCGGCTCCTAAAAAAGCAGCGGCGAAGAAGCCTGCGGCAAAGAAAAAGGCTGACGACTAATAAACTGTTTTGAAGTTGCCTGCGGCGCACATATATGCTGAATTGCATAGAATATTTTGAATGAGGAAATCCGACAATGGCTGATGTCGCCGACATTTACATGAATAACCTGGTTCCGATGGTGGTAGAGCAAACGGCCCGCGGGGAGCGGTCCTATGACATCTTCTCCCGCCTGCTGAAGGAGCGTATCATCTTTGTCACGGGACCAGTGCAGGACGGTATGGCAGGCTTGATTACGGCGCAGCTGCTGTTTTTGGAAGCTGAAAATCCCAACAAGCCTATTTCCATGTATATAAATTCCCCTGGCGGCGTTGTGACAGCTGGCTTGGCGATTTATGATACAATGCAATATGTGAAGCCGGATATTGCAACAGTGTGTGTCGGACAGGCAGCCTCCATGGGGTCATTCCTGCTGGCAGCCGGTTCGGCCGGGCATCGCTATTCTTTGCCAAACGCCCGTATCATGATCCATCAGCCTTCTGGCGGCGCGCAAGGTCAGGCGGCAGATATTGAAATTCAGGCCCGTGAAATTCTCAATGTTCGGGCGCGCTTGAACAAGCTTTATGCCAAGCATACAGGTCAGACCCTGAAAACCGTCGAGCATTCCATGGATCGCGACAATTTCATGACAGCTGACGAAGCGAAAAAATTCGGCATTGTCGACCATGTTGTTGATAAACGTCCGCATGATCTTGATCCGGAAGATAAGAAAGCCGATTAGGCCGTTTTCCGGGCTTTGCTGAAAATTTATTCGTAGCTGGCGCTGTAAATGCGTCATGTTAACGAAAAGTTGAGTCAATTTTACTTATATTACTGTCATCAGGCATATAAATGGGAGTAGGGCGCTCTTTCCTGTGGCTCAGCGAACATTCTTGTTGTCGCCTGTAGAACCGACGGCTAAGATATGAAGTCGAACGGATTATTGGAGTATCTATGACTAAATTGAGTGGCGGAGATTCGAAAAATACCCTGTATTGCTCCTTCTGTGGCAAGAGCCAGCATGAAGTGAGGAAACTGATTGCAGGCCCCACCGTTTTCATCTGTGATGAATGCGTTGAACTCTGCATGGATATTATTCGCGAAGAACATAAAAGCACGTTGGTGAAGACGAATGATGGCGTTCCGACACCTATGGAAATTTGTAAGGTCCTGGATGATTATGTCATCGGGCAAGTCCATGCCAAACGTGTTCTTTCCGTGGCGGTACATAACCATTACAAACGGCTGCGCCATAGTGCGAAATCCGATGATGTGGAGTTGGCGAAATCCAATATTCTTCTGGTTGGTCCGACGGGTTGCGGTAAGACATTGCTGGCGCAGACTCTCGCCCGCATTCTCGATGTACCCTTTACCATGGCGGACGCCACAACATTGACCGAAGCCGGTTATGTTGGCGAAGATGTCGAAAATATTATTCTCAAACTTTTGCAATCCGCTGATTACAATGTTGAGCGGGCGCAACGCGGTATTGTCTATATCGACGAGGTCGACAAGATCAGCCGCAAATCCGACAATCCATCCATCACCCGCGATGTGTCGGGTGAAGGTGTGCAGCAGGCGCTTTTGAAGATCAAGGAAGGTACGGTTGCCTCCGTGCCGCCGCAAGGTGGCCGCAAGCACCCGCAGCAGGAATTCCTGCAAGTGGATACGACGAATATTCTATTTATCTGTGGCGGCGCCTTTGCCGGGCTCGATAAAATTATTGCCTCCCGCGGCAAGGATACCTCCATCGGATTTGGTGCTGACGTACAGGCTGAAGAAGATCGGAAAATCGGCGAGTTACTCAAAAATGTCGAGCCGGAAGATCTGTTGAAATTCGGTCTCATTCCGGAATTTGTCGGACGTCTCCCCGTGGTTGCGACCCTTGAGGATCTTGACGAAACGTCGCTTGTGGAAATTCTGACAGCCCCTAAGAATGCCCTCGTCAAGCAATACCAGCGTTTGTTTGAAATGGAAGAGGTCAATTTGACTTTTACGGAAGAAGCCCTGTCATCGATTGCCAAGAAAGCAATTGTCAGAAAGACCGGTGCCCGTGGCCTTCGATCCATTATGGAAGGAATTCTCCTCGATTCCATGTATGATTTGCCCACCCTCGAAGGAGTGGAGGAAATCGTTATTAATGGAGAGGTGGTTGACGGCGGTGTAGTGCCACTCCATATCTATGCTGATCGTCAGGAAGTGACGAGTAGCGCGTAATTTTGATTTATCGGGAAGACGCGCATCTTCCAGCAGTTTTTCCAGTCAGGATCAGTTCTGCTCTGTTGAGGTCCGCTCAACAGGCAGCTGGTCCGAAAAGGCACCAAAATGATTGATACACCGCAAACACAGATTTTCCCCGTTCTTCCCTTGCGTGATATTGTGGTCTTTCCGCATATGATCGTCCCGCTTTTTGTTGGCCGCGACAAGTCTGTGCGGGCCCTTGAAGATGTGATGAAGGATGACAAGCAAATCCTGCTGGTCGCCCAGAAGAATGCTGGCCAGGATGACCCGAGCGAGGACGATATTCACCGCGTCGGCACGATTGCCTCCGTTCTGCAATTGCTGAAATTGCCGGACGGTACAGTGAAGGTGCTTGTTGAAGGTGGCGACCGGGCAAGAATTGATCATTTTGTCGAAAATGATGACTTTTTTCAGGCACAGGCCGAAATTCTCGAAGAGAAGGAAGTCGATACGCCGGAGTTGGAAGCCTTGGCGCGCTCGGTGATTTCGCAGTTCGAGCAATATGTGAAACTAAACCGGAAAATTCCGCCGGAAGTTCTGGTGTCGTTAAACCAAATTGATGAGCCGTCTAAGCTTGCTGATACAATGGCGTCGCATATGGCGCTCAAGATTTCGGAAAAGCAGGAGCTGCTTGAAATCGAAACGGCATCGGATCGGCTGGAGCGTGTCTATGCGCTGATGGAAGATGAAATCGGCGTGCTGCAGGTCGAGAAGAAAATTCGAAGCCGCGTCAAACGCCAGATGGAGAAAACTCAGCGCGAATATTATCTGAATGAGCAGATGAAGGCCATTCAGAAAGAGCTGGGTGAGGGCGAAGATGGGCGCGATGAGGTGAGCGAGCTTGAGGAGAAAATCTCCAAGACCAAGCTGACCAAAGAAGCGCTTGAAAAATGTAATCAGGAAATGAAGAAACTTCGGAGCATGAGCCCCATGTCTGCCGAGGCGACGGTTGTCCGCAACTATCTTGACTGGATTTTAAGTCTGCCGTGGGGTAAGCGCACCCGTATCAAAAAAGACTTGAAGCATGCCGAGAAGATCCTCAATGATGATCATTACGGTCTTGAAAAGGTCAAGGAACGCATTCTCGAATATCTTGCCGTTCAGCAACGTATGAAGAAAATTCGCGGATCGATCCTCTGTCTTGTCGGTCCTCCTGGCGTGGGTAAAACCTCTCTCGGGAAATCTGTTGCGCGGGCGACGAACCGCAATTTCGTACGCGTTGCCTTGGGCGGCGTGCGCGATGAGGCGGAAATTCGCGGCCATCGCCGGACGTATATCGGCTCCATGCCAGGCAAAGTTATTCAGTCGATGAAGAAAGCGAAGTCGATTAATCCGCTGTTCCTGTTTGACGAAATTGACAAGCTCGGGAATGATTTCCGAGGCGATCCATCCTCGGCCTTGCTCGAAGTGCTGGATCCGGAGCAGAACACAACTTTTGCCGATCATTATCTGGAAGTCGAATATGATCTTTCCGAAGTGATGTTTATCTGCACGGCCAACTCGCTCAATATTCAAGGGCCGCTCCGCGACCGTATGGAAGTCATTCATCTCTCGGGCTATACAGAAGATGAAAAAATTGAGATCGCCAAGCGCCATCTTGTAGAGAAACAGATGAAGGCCCACGGGCTGAAGGCCAGTGAATGGTCTATCACCGATGATACCATTCGCGATCTGATCCGCTATTATTGCCGTGAAGCTGGTGTGCGTAATCTGGAACGCGAGCTTGCAAAGCTATGCCGGAAATCGGTGAAAGAAATCATTACCGAAGGCAAGAAGAGCATTGCCATCACGTCAGAGAATTTGAAAGAGTATGCTGGTGTCCGCCGTCACCGTTATGGCGAGGTCGAAGAAGAAGACCAGATTGGTGTGACGACCGGACTTGCCTGGACCGAGGTGGGCGGCGAATTGCTGACCATTGAAGCGGTTAAACTTTATGGCAAGGGCCGGATGAAAATCACCGGTAAGCTTGGCGAAGTGATGCAGGAATCTGTGCAGGCAGCGAAAAGCTTTGTCCAGTCCCGCTGTCTTGAGCTGGGTGTGAAGCCAACAGCTTTCGACAAGCATGATATCCATGTTCATGTGCCGGAAGGGGCAACCCCAAAAGATGGTCCATCTGCAGGTGTTGCCATGGTGACGTCGATTGTTTCGGTTCTGACCGACAACCCTGTTCGAAAAGATGTCGCCATGACTGGTGAGGTAACTTTGCGCGGTCGGGTCCTGCCTATCGGTGGGTTGAAAGAAAAATTGCTGGCCGCATTGCGCGGCGGTATCAAGACCGTCCTTATTCCGCAAGAAAATGAGAAAGACCTCGCGGAAATTCCCGACAATGTTAAGGAAGGCCTCGAGATTATACCGGTTTCAAGTGCTATAGAGGTGTTGGAGCGGGCGCTGAGCAAACCGCTTGTTCCTCTCAATTGGAGTGAAGAAGAGCTTGCAAATGAGCTTTCTGGGGCCTCTTCTTCGCAAAAAATAGAAGATGGTGTAACAACTCATTAAAATTTAGGGAAATATGGCTGTATCCCGCAGAAAAGTTGGGGATATCTTTACTTTTCCCTTTGACCCGCGGCGGTTCACATTCTAGTATTCGGGCGTCTTAAAGAAATCTTTGACAAGATATATGCAAGTCTAAATTGAAGGGGGCTTATAGTGAATAAGAACGATCTCGTTGCCGCAGTTGCTGATATTTCAGGTCTGGGGAAAGCAGAAGCTGGTAAAAGTGTTGATGCCGTTTTGGAAGCCGTATCCAAGGCATTAAGTGGTGGTGATGAAGTTCGCCTGGTTGGTTTCGGAACCTTTAGCGTTGCGGATCGCAAAGCCTCCGAAGGCCGTAACCCGCGGACAGGTGAAAAGATCCAGATCCCAGCGTCCAAGCAGCCGAAATTCAAAGCTGGTAAAGCACTGAAAGACTCCGTAAATCGCTAAAAACAAACGTTTTTAGAGTTATGCGTAAGCCAGATTCATTTTTTTGAATCTGGCTTCGTTTTTATCTTTCATTTGCCGGTGTAGGTTGATATACACGGGCTCGATAAGTGCGGGTGATTAGCTCAGTTGGTTAGAGCATCTCGTTTACACCGAGAGGGTCGGGAGTTCGAATCTCTCATCACCCACCATTTAATCTCCGAGCGACACTGGTCGCTAATCCCGACATTCATAAATTTACTATCTGGTCGTAATCGTAGCCTAACGGCGTCTCCAGGTGACGGGTCTTTGGCAATGTCTACGAATCTATAGGTAGTCTTGGCCTGCGTGGGTATCATCGAGGCCGTATACTCATCAACAGTATTCATTCTGCGCGACATATTTTCGTTTCCGCAGCGGCACATAATCATTTCCGCGACGTACGAGAGATATATCGTAACGGACTTTTTTCGGCGAGGCCCGCCGTGCTTATCTACATCTTGATTCCCTGATGTAATTTTTATTGTCGAATTCTGTTTATGTCGCTTGACAGGGGCAGTGAGGTCCAATAGAAAACGGCCTCACAGTGGGGGTGTAGCTCAGTTGGTTAGAGCGCCGGCCTGTCACGCCGGAGGTCGCGGGTTCGAGTCCCGTCACTCCCGCCATTTCCCACAAAAAATTCCCGTTAAATCAATAGCTTTCCGGGCGTCCCGTGTTGTGCGGAGTGCTTTGTTTTGCCCGAAATGTCACTTAGAGGAAATAAGGCGGAATTTTGTTGCTAAATAGGTTTTCTTCCTTATAACCCAGCCCTATAATGCGCGTTATAAGACGTAGGAGGGAATGCCGCATACCAGATCTCGAGTCCTTGAGATAGATGTGGCAATGAGTGGTGACATGGAAGCCTTACTAATAGAATATTTGCCTATTTTGATTTTCCTTGGGCTTGCTGTTGGCTTGTCGTCGGTTATTGTGATCGCCTCTATCGTTATTACGGCCCAGCACCCCGATGCTGAAAAACTTTCACCCTATGAATGCGGCTTTGAACCATTTGACGATGCGCGCAACCAGTTTGATGTTCGGTTTTATCTCGTTGCTATTCTTTTCATTATCTTTGATCTTGAAGTCGCGTTCCTGTTTCCCTGGTCCATCTCTTTGGGAAGCATCGGGCTTTATGGCTTCTGGTCGATGATGGTATTCCTCGGCATTCTGACCATCGGCTTTATCTATGAATGGAAGAAGGGGGCTTTGGAATGGGAGTAAATCCTGACGTGACCGGCGGTACAGCCCTTGTAGCTCGTGATCAAGACGACTTCTTTCTGGGTATTGGAGAGCAGCTGGACGACAAGGGCTTCGTCGTTACCCAGGTCGATAAACTGGTCAACTGGGCCCGGGCGGGCTCTCTCTGGCCGATGACATTCGGCTTGGCCTGTTGTGCCGTTGAGATGATGCATGCCTGGCAGCCGCGCTATGATATGGAACGCATGGGCATTGTCCCGCGCGGGTCGCCCCGTCAGTCTGACGTGATGATTGTGGCGGGTACGCTGACCAACAAAATGGCGCCGGCCCTTCGTAAGGTCTATGACCAGATGGCAGAGCCGCGCTATGTTATCTCCATGGGCTCCTGCGCCAATGGCGGTGGTTATTATCATTATTCTTATTCTGTCGTCCGTGGCTGTGATCGTATCGTACCTGTCGATATTTATGTCCCCGGATGTCCGCCAACAGCTGAGGCACTCATTTACGGTGTCTTTCAGCTACAAAAGAAAATTCACCGCACAGGAACCTTTTTGCGCTAGGGGAGAGGGTAGTCAGTAATATGGATGAAGCGCTTAAAGAAGTTGGCGATCATATCGCCGCAGAACTTTCCACGGCCGTGCTGTCAACAGAAGTGAGCTTTGGTGGACTGATCGTTGAGGTGAGGGCGGAAACCGTGGATAAGGTTCTGGCGTTCCTTCGCAATGATTCCAGTTGCAAGTTTCAGATTCTGATCGATGTGTGTGGCGTGGATTATCCCAGCCGCGCCAAACGATTCGACGTGGTCTATAATCTCCTCAGCCTGAAACATAACCAGCGGGTTATCGTAAAAGCGCAGACAGATGCGAAGACACCTGTTCCGTCCGTCGTCTCAGTGTTCCCGACCGCCAACTGGTTTGAACGGGAAGCCTGGGACATGTACGGCATCATGTTTGCGGGCCATCCGGATTTGCGCCGAATGCTGACAGACTATGGCTTTGAAGGCCATCCGCTGCGCAAAGACTTCCCGCTCACCGGCTATGTAGAGCTGCGCTATAGCGAAGATGAAAAGCGCGTTAAATATGAGCCGGTAAAACTGGCTCAGGAATTTCGAAAATTTGACTTTGAAAGCCCGTGGGAGGGAACAGACTATGTCCTGCCCGGCGATGAAAAAGCAGAGGGGCAAGGCTGATGGCTGAAGTCCAGATCAAGAATTATACTCTCAACTTCGGCCCGCAGCATCCAGCAGCCCATGGTGTGCTGCGCATGGTGATGGAGCTCGACGGCGAAATCGTCGAGCGGATCGATCCGCATATCGGCCTCCTGCATCGCGGCACGGAGAAACTGATCGAGCATAAGACGTATCTGCAGGCTATCCCGTATTTTGACCGCCTGGATTATGTGGCGGCCATGAGCCAGGAGCATGCCTTTGTGCTGGCGGCGGAAAAGCTGCTGGGCTGCGAAGTGCCGCTCCGGGCGCAATATATCCGCGTGCTGTTCTGCGAAATTTCCCGCGTTCTCAATCACATCATGAATATCGGTGCGCAGGCTATGGATGTGGGCGCGACGACCCCCATGCTCTGGGCGTTTGTTGAGCGTGAAACCCTGATGGAGTTTTACGAACGCGCCAGTGGCGCCCGTATGCATGCGGCCTATTTCCGTATCGGCGGTGTCCATCAGGATATTCCCGAAGCGCTTGAAAATGATATCCGTAACTCTGCAGCACGCACTATACAGGAGATTAGTCCAGA
>NVRR01000065.1 GCA_002732675.1 Sneathiella sp.
CGCCGCCGCTTTACCAAGGCCTCGAATTTCCTCCGGACGGTCCGCTGTCACCTGCATTACCTCACCGGACGGCCAGAAGAGCGGATCACCTTTGACGTCCAGACGGAGTTGGCGAGCCGCCTTGGTTACAAGGATCATACAGGGACCCTGGGCGTCGAGCGCTTTATGAAGCATTATTTTCTGGTCGCCAAAGATGTCGGTGATTTGACCCGCATTTTCTGCGCCAGCCTGGAGGCTGAGCAGCAGAAAAAAGGCCGCTTGTCTATTCCGCATTTTGGTCTCGGCAAGCGCAAATTGAACGGCTATCTGATCGAAAGAGGCAGGATCAATGTGCAGGAGGAAGATGATTTCAAAAAATCTCCGGTGAAAATGCTGGAGTTGTTTCATCTGGCGCAGAAAAAAGGCCTGGATGTGCATCCCAACGCCCTCCGGCTGATCCGTCAGGACCTGAAGCTGATCAATCGTAAACTGCGAAACGATGCGACGGCGAACCGAATGTTTCTAGAGATGATGACCAGCACCAAGGACCCGGAAACGACATTGCGGCGCCTCAATGAAGCCGGCGTCTTCGGTCGGTTTATCCCCGATTTCGGCCGGGTTGTTGCTCAAATGCAGCATGACATGTATCATGTCTATACGGTGGATGAACATACCATCCGCGCCATCGGGATTCTGTCACAAATTGAGGCTGGCCTGCTCGAAGACGAGCATCCATTGTCCCATAAGATCCTTCCCAAGATCATCTCCCGCAATGTGCTTTATTGTGCGGTACTCATTCACGATATCGCCAAGGGTCGCGGGGGCGATCATTCCGTCCTAGGCGCTGAAGTGGCTGAAAAACTATGTCCCCGATTGGGGCTCTCAGCATCAGAGACAGAAACCGTCGCCTGGCTGGTGCGCTATCATCTGGCCTTCAGTAATTTTGCCTTCAAACGGGATATTGCCGACCCGAAAACAGTTGCTGATTTCGTTGAGATTGTGCAAAGCCCGGAACGCCTGCGGTTGTTGCTGATTTTAACAGTTGTCGATATTCGGGCGGTGGGACCGAATGTCTGGAATGGATGGAAAGGCCAGCTGCTCCGGGAACTTTACTACGCCAGTGAAATGGCGCTTACTGGCGGCCATATATCCGAAGGCCGGACAGAACGGGCAAAACAGTACCAGAAAATTCTGCGCGAACAGCTCAAAGACTGGAAGGAATCGGAGATTGATGAACATGTCCAACGATTCTATCAGTCCTACTGGATTGCGACCAATGCGGAAGATCAGAAATTCCATGCGGAACTGATCCGCGATGCCGAAAAGCAAAATGCTCTTTTTACTATTGATGCCAAGAGTGATCCGTTCCGCTCCATCACACAAGTCACCGTCTACACGGCTGACCATCCCGGGCTCTTTGCCAGGATTACGAGCGCCATGGCCATATGCGGCGCTAATATCGTCGATGCAAAGGTCCACACAACGACTGACGGCATGGCGATTGATAGCTTTTTCATCCAGGATGCAGAGGGCAAGGTTTATGGTCAGGGTGAACGGATGGCGAAGCTCAAAACCGCCATCGAAGATACTCTGCGAGGCGCCCGCAGACCGCATTTGGAAATCGTGGACCGGCAGAAATCAAGCCTGCCGAGCCGGACCCGGGTCTTTACTGTCCAACCTGCCGTACTGCTCGATAACAAGGCCTCTGATACCCATACAGTTATTGAAATACGTGGACGCGATCGCCCGGGCCTGCTGGCCGAGCTTTCGCGTCGGATTTTCACATTGTCACTGAGTATTTCGTCGGCCCATATCGCGACCTATGGTGAGCGGGCCGTCGACGTCTTCTACGTAAAAGACAGCTTTGGCCTAAAAATCACCAATAAAGTGAAATTGGCGAATATCGAGAAAAAGCTGTTGCTCGTTTTGTCGGAACCGCCAACAACGACGAAAAAAAGCAGCAAATCGAAAAAGACCACGGCCGCAGCCGGATCGTAATCGGTCCGCTGGTTGATTTGACGAGGGGTATGTATGAGTTTGATTAAATCCGTCGCCACAGTTGGTGGTTATACGATGGTCAGCCGCGTCCTCGGTTTCCTGCGGGACATCCTGATGGCAACCATATTGGGGGCAGGCCCCGTCGCAGACGCCTTTTTCGTCGCCTTTCGTATTCCCAATATGTTTCGAAGGCTGGTGGCGGAAGGTGCTTTTTCTGCAGCCTTCGTGCCGATGTTTGCGCGGCGGCTGGAGGCTGATGGTAAAGATATTGCCCTGGAATTCGCTGCCCACAGCCTCAGCTTTCTGGTTGGGTTTCTGCTGATCTTCTCAAGCCTGTTTATGATCTTCATGCCGTTCATGATGGAATTCCTGGCGCCAGGCTTCGCCATTGACAGTGAGCGTTTCACCCTTGCGGTCGATTTTACCCGCATCACCTTTCCCTATCTCACAGCCATGGCAATTGTTGCGTTGCTTGGCGGCATCTTGAACGCTTTTTATAAATTTGCGGCCATGGCCGCCGCCCCCATCTTGCTTAATATCATCCTGATCGGCTGTTTGCTCGCGGCCATGGGCAAAGCCGAGAGTAATGTCGGCATGATCCTGTCCTGGGGAGTGGCCGCTGCCGGGTTGGTGCAGGTTGCTTTTCTGATCCTGGCCTGCCGTCACAATGGCATCCATATCCGGATTGCCCGTCCTCAAATGAGTGACAATGTGAAACGGCTTCTGAAATTGATGCTGCCCGGCGCGCTTGGTGCCGGAGTGATGCAGATCAATATTCTGGTGGGCACCATCATTGCGTCATACCTCGCCGCAGGCTCCATTTCTTATCTTTACTATGCCGACCGGGTATATCAACTGCCACTCGGCGTTATCGGGATCGCTGTGGGGACAGCGCTTCTGCCGCTATTGTCACGTCAGATCCGGGCCGGAGAAAATAAAACCGCGATCAACAGCCTCAATCGAGCCATCGAACTTTCCATGCTGTTTACCCTGCCCGCCGGTATCGCTCTGATGATCATCCCGGAGCAGATCACCTCGGTCCTGTTCCAGCATGGGGAGTTCAGCGCCGACGACAGCCGGGCAACCGCCAGCGCATTGTTGGCGTTTTCGGCGGGTTTGCCCGCTTACGTTCTGGTAAAAATACTGGCACCGGCATTTTTCGCCCGTGAAGATACCACAACGCCCGTTATCGTCGGCGTCATTGCCATGGCGACTAATGTCATCTTAAGTCTGTTGTTGATCGGGCCCTTTGCCCATGTGGGAATAGCCATGGCGACAGCGCTCTCCTCTTGGCTCAATGCACTTGTCCTGCTCGCGCTGCTTATACTCAGAAATCAATACGGAGCAGACACCCGTCTTTATAAAAGGCTTCTCGGCATGCTGCTCGCCAGCGCCGGGATGGCGGCTGCGCTCTGGTTCGGCCAGGAACTGCTGACGGCCCAATTTGAAGGTGAACTGATAGACCGAATTATGGCGCTTTTGCTGCTCATCGGCGGCGGAGGCGGTATTTATGTTGTCGGGGCTATGGTAACCGGAGCAGCCCGCCTCAGTGATGTGAAGGCGATGCTGACACGCCGTTAGGCCGTATTCCAGTTGACGGCGCGCGGCGCGCCTGCAATAACCGCGTTTCAAAAATGGGGCCCAATGGCCCCCTCCGGCCTTGGCGGACTGATGGTCAGATCCGCCGGATGAGGCTCGTGTCCAAAGCGTGAGGAGCGTAAAACATGCCCCGTATTTTCTCCGGTGTCCAGCCGACTGGCAACCTTCATCTTGGCAATTATCTCGGCGCCATCCGCAATTTTGTGCGGCTGCAGGATGACTATGAATGTATCTATTGCGCCGTTGATATGCATGCCATTACTGTCTGGCAGGACCCGGCCAACCTTCGCAGCAATACCCGCGAGGTGGCCGCCGCCTATCTTGCCGCCGGTGTCGACCCGAAAGCATCAATCATCTTCGCGCAAAGTACTGTTCCGGCCCATGCCGAGCTCGCCTGGATCTTCAATTGCATTGCGCGGCTCGGCTGGCTCAACCGCATGACCCAGTTCAAGGAGAAAGCCGGCAAAAACCGCGAGAACGCTTCGCTCGGCCTCTATGCCTATCCGTCCTTGATGGCTGCCGATATCCTCGCCTATAAAGCCACCCATGTGCCCGTGGGGGAAGACCAGAAACAACATCTGGAGTTGACCCGTGACATCGCCCAGAAATTCAATAACGACTATGGAACCGAAACTTTCCCCATCGTCGAGCCGCTGATCTTTGGCGAGGCGACACGGGTCATGTCGCTCCGCGATGGCGCCAAAAAGATGTCAAAATCTGACCCCAGCGACTATTCCCGTATTACCTTTACGGATGACCGGGATATGATTGCCAAGAAACTGCGTAAAGCCCGCACCGACGCCGATCCCCTGCCCGCAGAGGAGAAAGGACTGGAAGGCCGCCCCGAAGCCGCCAACCTTGTTGGTATCTATGCAGCGTTGGCCGATATCACGAAGCAGCAGGTGCTGGATAAATATGCCGGATCACAATTTTCTGTTTTCAAGCCCGCGCTCACCGATCTGGCGGTTGAGACTTTCGGGCCTGTGGGGGAAGAAATGAAGCGCCTTATGGGCGATCCTGCCCATGTGGATGCTATTTTGAAAGATGGCGCTGAGCGCGCCATTGCCTTGGCAGAGCCCGTCCTGAAAGAGGTCAAAGAGGTGGTTGGGTTTCTGGCGCCCTGACGTCGGAAGGGGCGCCGCTTGTAAATTTATCAAAAACTACATACATCTATGAGCAGCAGACGGATGTATAAACGCGGTCATGGGGCGAATTGAATGAGTGAGATTGGGAACAGCGGTCCCGCGCAAAAGCGGATCGGCACAAACCGGGTGAAAGCGGCGGCGAAACGGAGCTGGAAGCCCATTGTTCTTATCATAGTGTTCCTGATCATCGCCTATTATCCCATTGGCATGCTCATGGTCAATAATATCGAGGACGATATCAATTTCGTGCCCACAGGTGAAAATGTCGTCGCCGGTGGCAGCAAAACTGTGGATATGATGGCCGGGCTTATTGACCGCGAAATCAATATCAATCGCTGGACCGCCAATGACCCGTTTTTCATGCCGTCTTCCATGCTCGATAATATGCCCAACTATCAGCAAGGTGTGATTTCCGCCTTGGCCCGTTTCGCGTTCGAACTGACCGACCAGATCGGCCGCACCCGTGGCTCTAGCCAAACAGATCCCGATCTGCAGGCCGCCGCCGGATTGCTACAATATTCCGGCACGCAGTGGAGTTGGGATCCGAGCATTTCCCTCCTGCCGACCGCCGCCTCGGAAGAGCAATATGAAAAAGCGCGAAAATCCCTGATCAGCTACAATAAGCGTCTTGCCGAGGGCAAGGCGGTGTTTGAAAAACGAGCTGATAATCTTATCGCCACTCTGGACCGAATTGCCCTCGATATCGGGTCATCAACGGCGGCCATTGATAAGCATATTGACGAAAATGCGGGTGATATAATTGACTTTCAAGCCGATGACCTTTTCTACAACATCAAAGGCCAGAGCTACGGTTATTTCATGATTTTGAAGACACTTTCGCAAGATTATGAAAAGCTGATCAAGGAGCGGGCACTGGGTAATGCCTGGTCACAAATGCTGGGCAGCTTAACGTCCGTTATCGAACTGGACCCTTTTATCATTGTCAACGCCACACCGGATTCGCAATTTATGCCCAATCATCTGGCAGCGCAGGGGTTTTACGTCCTGCGGGCCAGGGCTCAACTTCAGGAAATCAGCAACATTCTCTTGAAATGACCCGCTTGTTGATGGCAGGGTATCCTGTAATTGATCTACTGGCGGAGACTTTATGAGCGACAAGACCCAAAGCGATCCTGTACGGAACAAGTTTCTTGTTGTCGTCGATGAAACCCCCGAATGCATGTCAGCCATTCGGTTTGCCTGTCGTCGCGCCTGGCATGTCGGCGGCGGTGTGATCCTGCTCTATGTCATTGAGCCCCCTGAATTCCAGCACTGGATGGGCGTCGAGCAAGCGATGCGCGAAGAGGCCCGCGAAGCCGCGGAAGAACGGCTGCAAGCCTTGGCCGAAGATATCCGCAATGAAACAACAATCATTCCCGAATTTGCGATCCGCGATGGGTACCAAAAAGAAGAAGTCCTCGCCCTGATTGAGGAAGACCCTGATATCCGAATTTTGGTTCTGGCCGCCTCCCCCGATACCGGCGGTCCCGGGCCTTTGGTCAAAAGCCTGGTCGGTGAAATGTCCGGCACTTTTGCCATTCCTATTACGGTGGTTCCGGGGAATCTCACGACGCGACAACTGGATGCCGTCACATAATTCATCAAGCGAGAAAACTCCCTAAGCTGCTATTTTCGCCGCAATGATTCGGGAAATTGAGATTTATATTTTTCTTAAAATTTGCACCTAATCATCTGCACCGCTGTATGTGGTTGAAAAAACTGCGAAAATTTTGGTTTAAAAAACGCTCCTTGAAATTGGCACCCCGCTGGCACATATTCCGGCACGTGATCGGAGACATGTTTTTCCCATCTACGCACTATATGTTGTAGGCAATGAAGGCTTCACCTACTGGATGTTGTGTTATTTTCAAAAAAATGACATAGATACAAGTTTTCAGGACAGTGTCGTTATAGGAATGCAAATAATCAAGGCTGCGTTTAAGTCGAATAAGGTCGTGACATTGCTCGGACTGGGCCTCGCTCTGTTGTATGTCGTGCCGGAACTTACCAACAGTTCCCGCGACTTGCGAAACGCCTCCTATGGTGTGGGTAACGCACGATATGCAAACGCCATTCCGCTGCCGGTTCGAAAACCCGGGGATTTACCCTATCTCGTCCAGCCACATCAGTTTGATGTTGTCTCCTTGCAAGATAACTGGTCAGAGATAAACTTTGATTTACATGCCATACGTTATGGCCAGCCGGTTCCGCGGTATTTTGTTGAGCAGATGCCGGTGGATATTCTTGATATTGCCAACGTCGGAAAGCGCAAAGAGATGTTTATCTCGGTTATTTTGCCCTTGATTCTGAACGCCAACGAAAAAACCCTGTCACGGCGGGATCGCCTGATGGATCTTGTCGCTGACCGGCAGCAGGGGAGAGACCTGTCACGTGAGGATAGTGGCTGGCTTAAAAATGTCGCTAAACTTTACCGCACCGACCCATCTGATATTGGGACCTTGCACAAGAAAGTAGATGCTGTTCCGGTTTCTATCGCTCTTGCGCAGGCCGTAGAAGAATCAGGCTGGGGCACCTCGCGCTTTGCTCGCGAAGGCAATGCGCTGTTTGGTCAGCGCATCTGGTCCGAGGGAAAAGGGATCGTCCCAACACAGCGGGCCGAAGGCGAGACGTATGAAGTTAAAGCCTTTAAAACACTGTCAGATTCCATTGCTTCCTATATACATAATTTGAACACCCATCCGGTGTATTCACTGTTCCGCGCAGAACGGGCGCGACGTCAGGTCGAGCCGGAGAACACGTTGAATGGATACAAGCTGGTGGAAACGCTCGTAGCGTATTCTGAACGCGGTGACGAATATGTTTCCACCTTGCAAAACCTGATCCAGACGAACCGCTTTGACCAGTTTGAAAAAGCTCAGCTGGCCAGCGAAAGGCTAGCGGACCGCCGATACTAGGCGGCATCTCCGCCAGGTAAGGCACTAGGTACCTGGCGTCGCCATTATTCCATGCCAGCCAATGTTACTAAATTTCTTTCTGCTCGCAAATCATTTCCAGATATGAAAATATACGGGAAAGATTGGGAGGGCACGACGTCCGATAATCTGCCAAAAAGCAACAATAAGGGTAGGCCATGGACCGTTTGAAAAACAAAATAGCGCTCATCACAGGTGCCGCAACGGGCATCGGGCTTTCCGCGGCTCGCCGCTTTATAGAAGAAGGGGCGGCCGTTGTCCTTTGTGATTCTAACGAAAAAGATGGCCAGGCCGCAGCGGACGAGCTTGGCGATCAAGCCTCCTTTATCAGTTTGGACGTCACCCGGCTGGAAGACTGGACCCACGCCATGCAACAGGTGTTATCCCGGCATAAGCGTCTCGATATTCTGATTAATAATGCTGGAATTCTTGGCACATGTGATCACCAGAACATAGAAGATACGGATTTGACGGAATGGCGCCTGGTCAATGCCGTCAACACGGAAGGGGTATTCCTTGGGTGCCAGGCTGCGGTCAAGGCCATGAAAGAAAACGGTGGCAGCATCGTTAATATTTCTTCTATTGCGGCGATGGTTGGAACCCCTACTCTTGTTGCCTATGGCGCCTCGAAAGCAGCGGTTCGACAACTCACCAAAACAGTTGCCATCCATTGCGCTAACAAAAAATACGGCATTCGTTGTAATTCAGTACATCCGGATCCTGTAAAGACGAATATGGGGGATGCCCTTATGTCGATGTATGGCGGCGATATCAGAACGGGCTGGGAAAATATCCCGAACCGGGTACCGCTGGGTGTCGCTGCGGAAGCCGTAGACATTGCCAATTGCATTCTTTTTCTGGCGTCAGATGAGGCACGACATCTCACAGGGTCAGAACTGGTCGTCGATGGCGGCCTGACAGCAATCTAATTATCGGGAACAAAACATATGTTGATTAATCATATCGTATTAAAGGGGCTCGTCGAAGAAATCCTGATAGCGGGAGGCAGTGACATGCCGGAGGCAGAAATTGTCGCCGATCATCTTGTTCTTGCCAATCTCTCCGGGCATGACAGTCACGGGGTCGGCATGATCCCCAACTATGTGCGCAATCTGAAAGCAAAGGTTCTCCACCCCAACCAGCATGTGGAACGTCTCCGGCAGGATGGATCGATCCTGGTGTTTGACGGCAAAGCCGGGTATGGCCAGGTCATCGCCCGCGAGGCTATGAATGAGGCCATTGACGTTGCCCGCGACACGGGCCTAGCCCTCACTGCCCTTCGCAATGCCCACCATATTGGCCGGGTTGGCACCTATGGAGAGCAGTGCGCCGATGCGGGCCTGGTCTCTCTGCATTTCGTTAATGTCACGGGTCATAAGCCCTATGTGGCGCCACATCGCGGATCGGATGGGCGCTTCGGCACCAACCCGATTTGCATCGCGTTGCCCGATACCACGGACGAACCGCGCATCATTCTGGATTTTGCCACCAGCAAAGTCGCCCTCGGCAAAGTGCGCGTCGCCAATAATAGCGGCCTGAAAATGCCTGAAGGACTGCTCCTCGATAGCGACGGCAATCCAACGACAGACCCCGCCGTCATGTGGGAAGATAAACCCGGCGCGCTTCTACCGATCGCCGAGCATAAGGGCTACGGGCTAGCCTTGATGTGCGAGTTGCTATCCGGCGCTATCGGCGGCGGCGGGACATTACAGCCCAAGAATACCCGCGATACCCGGATTATCAACAATATGCTGTCCATCCTGATTGACCCGTCGCGCCTCACCGACCCCTCATTTATTGCCAGTGAGATGAAGGCCATGTGCGATTATGCTCGCCAGTCACCTCCGCGCGAAGGATATGGAAACGTCCTCGTTCCCGGCGACCCTGAGCGACAATTCCGCGAAGAACGCATGGCAAACGGGATCGTCATCGACGATGAAACCTGGCGGCAGTTTGTCGAGGCCGCAGCCGAACTTGGTGTGACAGTAGCCTGACCGAAAGGTTGCCTTCGCCTTGTCTCGTCGGCTATCGGGCTTTACGAATATTCGCGAGCAGATTATCGGCGGCGCTGGAGACAAGCGAGGTATCACCGCAACATAAAACAAAGTCAAAGCCGTCCGCGAAGCGCTCATTGGTTTGTTCAATGCCGGATGAAATAGTGCCGAGGGATTTTGGGCTGGCGATGATTTTGTCGCGGGCTTCTTCAAACAGCGCTTTCACTTCCGGATCGTCGAACTGCCCGAGTTTTTTAATACTGCCCGATAGATCATAAGGGCCGATAAACAACATATCGACACCGTCGACGGCGGCGATTTCTTCAATATTTCCGACGGCCTCTTTGGTCTCGATCTGGCAAATAATCATCAGGTCCTTGTTAAGATTCTCAAGATATTCCTGTTTCGTCCGGCCATATCCGCCCGCACGTGCCGCGCCAAAACCGGCGCTTCGGATACCATCTGGCGGGTAGCGACAGGCTTGCACGGCAGCTTCAGCCTCCGCTCCCGTGTTAACAGAAGGAATCATGATACCTTCGACGCCAATATCCAGCGCCCGCTTGATTAGCACCGTATCATTCCATGGCACGCGCATCAGAACCGTTGTATCGCTGACGGAGCGAATGGCGCGATGCTGATCCACTGCCGTCATCAAACTGCCCGAGCCATGCTCATGGTCGATCATCAACGCATCAAACCCGGCGCCTGCCAAAATCTCGGCCATGTCGGAGGAGTTGGAAAATATCCAGCAGGCAGCCGTTTGATTCCCGGCTTTTAGTTTTTTCTTGAGTGTATTTGATTGATACATCTTTTTTCCTGCTCTTTGAGACTGCTTAGCGGCCAACGCCATTTGGTATATAAAATAATGATCCGAACCAGCGCCAGCGGCGATCCGGTCCCAACAATGTGCAATTAATCCGCCCGCGGCTCGATTTGAACGGTGTGCTGACACGAACTTCAACTCGCCGCCCTCCAATTTTCTCGATAGGGACGGCTCCACCGGTCTGACTGGACGAAAAGCACGATAGCGTCTTCAGACTGCCATAATTTTCATCGATGGTAAATCCGAAGATCGGCGGATTTCGGCTGAGAACATTGTCCGACGGCGTCACATCCTTAACCCGAAACGGCAGGGCATTTGCCGCGAGCCTAAAGCGGCCAATGCCACCATAATTCTCTGACATGGCAAATCGCGGCAATTCGAAACGGTCATATCCCGAATAGGCAACACCAGACTGCTGGCCAAAGGCGGCCTTGAACCCGGCGTTTCGAATAACTGTTTTGACCTCATCGCCAAAGGCGCCATAGGGATAGGCGAAGATCGCTGGAACGAAACCAAGTTCCGCATCGAAGCGCTCATTCGCGGTTTTTATCTCCGCCATAACCTGATCCGGGCTGAGGGCCGGGAGCCGTGTATGAGTATGAGCATGATGGCCAATATGAACACCAGCATCGCGCAGCAGCCGGAGTTGATCCCAAGTCATATAGTCGGAAAACCTCTTGTCAACCGGCTCCGTCGAGACAAAAATAGTAAAGGGGAGTTCGGCATCGCGTAGCATCGGCCAGGCGACATCAAAAACAGATCGGTAGGCATCATCAATGGTCAGGGCAACGGTTCTGTCCGGCAGTTCCTCACCCCGTTCCAACCGATCGACAATTTCGCTAAGGGGGAGAACAGTATATTTACCGGATTTGAGCTCCGCGATATGGTCGCGGAACTGCTCAGGCTTAATATTGGTACTCGGGTGTTGGCCCTCCCCAAATCGGTGATACATGATCACGCTGGCCCAATCCGCAGCAACAGCCACGGGCATCAGCAAGCCAAAAGCAACCAATCCCGACATCATCCCGGTTGCCAGTCGCACAATAATCGAACTTGATCGCGTCCTCATTTTTTTGCCTGTCGTTTCGTTGCCATTTCACATCATTTGCGTCCGGGCGGCCCCGTCCGAGAGCGTAGGATATCGGCGAGGTCTAAACAATTGGTAATGCCACCATTCATTCTGATAAAAATCCCATCCCGCAGCCGACATCAACCCAAGCAACATAGCGCGGTTCACTTGCGCCTCCGCGGAGATACCAAGTGCGCCATGATGTGACAGGACCGTCATGTCATCGAACCCGGTTCCCATCTCTAGCTCCTCACCAGCATCGTTCAACAAGGTCAAATCAATCGCCGCTCCGCGCGCATGGGGGGAGCCATTGCTGGGGTGCGACAAATAGAGAGGGTCCGGCGTATGATCCCAGAGCATCTGAACTGCCTCGGTCGGCCGAAAACCATCGAAAAGTTTCAGCCGCAGCCCCATGCTCGCTGCCAGCTCTATGGACTTTCGCAATTTCTCCGCTGCTTCCGGGTTCAAATAACAGACGTCGCGCTTATAAATTGGCGCCTTGGTAAAATTATTATCGGTGGCGTAGCGGATATCCAAATCCACATCAAATTCTGGCAGCGTAATCTCTATCAGGGTCATGGCACTATCATAAGGGAGCCTGAGGCTCTTTATCTGTTGACTTGAAATCCTGCAGCGGAAAGCGTAACACTCCGTGCCAACCTGACCCTACATGGCTGGCATCGCGAAGGCAATATGATGAAAATACTGGCATTGGATACGGCCTTGAATGCTTGCTCTGTTGCGATTATGGACGCCGACGATATCTGCGCCCATCTTCATGAGAAACGGCGGCGCGGGCATGCAGAAACCCTTATGCCCATGGTCCAGAGCCTGATGAAAAAGGCGGAACTCTGCTATCATGATCTCGACCTGATTGCCGTGACTGTCGGCCCCGGAACTTTTACAGGCCTTCGTATTGGGCTGGCAACGGCACGGGGCATTGCCCTTGCGGCGGACAAGCCAATTGTCGGGATCACCAGTCTGGAGGCACTTGCGGCCTCGGTCCCACGGGAGATTGCGGCGGGACGACCGATTGTTGCCACCGCGGATGCGCGCCGCTCTGCTTTCTCTGACTTTTTATTATATGTCATTATCTGTTGTTTTTTGCGGGTCTTGGGCGTATTTTCGAGACTGTCGAATTTAC
>NVRR01000066.1 GCA_002732675.1 Sneathiella sp.
TTACAGCTCGTCTTTCTCCTGATGGTTTTGGGTCTGGTTTTCCCGGGCTTTATCTATTACATGCGCAATTCGCCCAAATCAGCGATTTTGCGCAATATTGCGATCTGGCTTGGCCTGGCGCTGATCATTGCTTTTTTGTATAAGACTTTCGGTTAGGCTGTAAGCCCATAGACGGCATTCCTGAGCCCGAATGCCCGCTTCCCAGTCCTTCAAATAATATGCGTGAAAGATCTTTTTGTTTCAAAACGCCGCGACAAATTTCGTCCGAGGCAGTCTACCTGGGCGTCGAAGAGATTTTATGGGAACCTGCCGATGGACTGCACTATGTCTGCTCACCCATCCGGCTCACATCAATCTTCGCAATGCTAGTTTGTAGCCGGTACGGGAGTCCTTAATTATTCGCAAGGCGCAGTAAAAAGTAAGGCGTCCTTTAAAATTCGTCCCGATACCCGGTGATGGTATTTTTCAGCCGAATTGCGCCAAAAAACCGCACCCGTAGCATCGTCATATATAAAGGAATATAGCCATTGGCCCCTATTCCTCGCAACCAAATCAGTATAGCACCAGCGGCCCGTACATGCAAGCATTCTAATGTCCTGGTCTGCCGAAACCCCTTTACCAATAATTCATGGTTTCGCCATAAACTGCCCCAATATACAGCGTTCTTGGACAAGAACCGGAGTAGCGTAACTATGGCCAATTATTCTTTGGATAAGCAAAAGCAGGCGATCGCCAAAAACCTTATCGATACTTGCGGTTTACAGCGGGCTTTCCACGCGGCCAAGCAATACGGCTGGCACGATATCGCGGACGAAATCAGCGACCGTATTAACCGGGGGTCGTCCGAAGATAATGAAAATGCGACCCGTCACTAAGGGATTGAATATCCCAATATCTCGCTGATAAAACGTCCCGGCAATATTGCGAACAGCCCAGCGAGCCCGACACCGATCAGAGTTCCGGCCATAAATGCCGCGTGACGACGCACGTTCCCCTGCCGAATACTCCAGATGGCCATCACCAGACAGAACAACACCCAGACACTCAAACCATGTATCCAACTAAAGTTACCGTCATTCAAACTTCTCATCCAGAAACTGGGCAGTGCCACGACAAGCATCAGGCCAACCCAAACCCAGCCCCGCCGTTTATGCCACACATCACCTTTGGGATCGCGCAGCAGCTGAAAAACGCCGAGGCATAGCGCCGCGAGCGCGGCAACCAGATGCGCCCAAATCAGATACTGTTCCAACTCTGCTGTCATCTGTCTTCTCGCCCCTTCAGTCCTCTAGAATGCGTAATAGCGGCCAGATAGCGGTCCAGTTTTTCTCTCTCAAACGTTTCTGATAGACATCATGCTTGCCATGAAAAGCCGGTGTCGGCCGAACGATCAAATTTACCAGATCATCAATCCCGTGTGGCGCGAATAGAGCCAAAGTGCCGTCATCGTTCAGCCTCACCGCGATACATGTCGGCGTCTCAACCCATTCGGAAAGGGCGTCAAACGTATTTTGAAATGGCGTCATCCGGTCGTTTTTCGTATGCATACGCGCTTGATTCTTGGTGGACCAGTCGGCATCAAGTATGAGACCAAGCATCCGATCATAATCCTTTTCCGTTGCTTTCGACGTATCATCAGCTTCGAAATAGATTAAGTCTATGTCCATGGTCACAGTTTGATCACCATCAAATCCATGAAGATGGTTCCAAACTTTACCGCGTATGAAGCCCGCGCCAATCATCCAGTCCGGCAAATCCAACGATCTTGCCGCTGCCAAAACCTCCATCATCCAGGGGTCAGAATGGACAAGATCCAGAATATCTGCCTCATTCATCATCAGCCGGCAACTTCCCTTATGTCTGCCGATCACAAATAAGTATAAAGCAATCCGAAGCTAGCCACGATCATCGTAATGAAAGTGAGGACCATGCCAAGGGTTCTAAACCGATAATTTTCCTTAGGGTTACTGATGCCATATGCATGAACACAACGACCGACCAACAACATGGCCCCCAGCGCAATCATGACATAGATCCCCACCTCCCGCATTTCAAGAAACATCAGCAACAGGAGGGTGATCGGCACATATTCAATGAAATTACCATGGGCTCTGATCGCCCTTTGCAGCTCATCATTTCCGCCATCACCAACAGGGACATGGGCCTTCCCCCTTACCCTGATCGTCCGATAACTCAGGAATAGGAATAATAACGCGAGAAGGGCCGCAAATATTGGTGTAATGGTGACATGCATGACGGCTTATCCTTTTATTCCCACTCAATGGTTCCCGGTGGTTTTGAGGTGGTATCATAGACGACGCGGTTGATGCCAATCACTTCATTGATGATACGGGTCGAGACACGCCCCAGAAACTCATGTTCAAACGGGTAGTAGTCGGCTGTCATGCCGTCCGTGGACGTCACAGCGCGGAGTGCGCAGACATACTCATAAGTGCGATTGTCCCCCATAACACCGACGGTACGCACCGGCAGAAGGACAGCGAAGGCCTGCCATATCTTGTCATAGAGACCGGCTTTACGAATTTCATCGAGATAGATCACGTCGGCTTTGCGCAGGATTTCAAGCCGGTCACGGGTAATCATGCCGGGCACACGAATGGCAAGCCCTGGCCCTGGAAACGGATGCCTGTCAACAAGTTCGGAGGCCATCCCCAATTCCCGCCCCAAGGCGCGGACTTCGTCTTTAAACAGCTCGCGCAGCGGCTCCACCAGTTTCAGGTTCATGCGCTCAGGCAAACCGCCGACATTATGATGGGATTTAATAGTGGCACTGGGCCCGCCCGCAAAGGACACGCTTTCAATGACATCCGGATAGAGGGTGCCTTGCGCCAGGAATTTGGCGCCGCCGATTTTACCCGCCTCTTCATCAAAAACATCGATAAATATACGGCCAATAATTTTGCGCTTGGTCTCCGGGTCATCAACGCCGTCCAACTCATCCAGGAACATGTCCGAGGCATCGCGATGGATCAGCGGGATATTATATTTATCGCGGAAGACACGCACCACCTGCTCTGATTCGCCCGTCCGCATCAGGCCATTATCCACATAGACACATGTCAACTGATCGCCAATCGCCTCATGGATAAGGACGGCCACCACGGAGCTGTCGACGCCGCCCGAAAGGCCGCAGATGACTTGGCCGTCGCCGACCTGCGCGCGGATGGCCGCAATCGCCTGATCTTTGAAGGCGGCCATGGTCCAGTCGCCTTCAAGCCCGCAGATTTTATGAACAAAATTGGACAGCAGCGCCGCCCCTTTGGGTGTATGCACGACTTCGGGGTGGAACTGGACGCCGTAGAATTTACGCGCCTCATCGGCGATCCCGGCAAAAGGGGCGCCGTCAGATGTGGCGATAACGGAAAATCCGTCCGGAATATCCACCACCCGGTCGCCGTGGCTCATCCAGACCTGCTCGCGGCTGCCGGGCTCCCAGACACCGTCAAACAAGGCCGATTGTGCCGTCACATCAATATGGGCCCGTCCAAATTCCCGATGGTCCGGGGCTTCGACGGTACCGCCGAGCTGTGCGCACATGGTTTGCTGACCATAACAGATGCCCAGAACCGGCACGCCCATTTCGAACACCGCAGCGGGCGCTCTGGGCGTCTCATCGCCGATGACGGACGCGGGACCGCCGGAGAGGATAATACCTGACGGATGAAAGGAGCTGAGCTTTTCAGCGGCCGAATTAAAGGGGATGATTTCGCTATACACCCCGGCTTCTCGGACCCTGCGGGCGATTAACTGGGTGACCTGACTTCCGAAGTCAATGATCAGAATACTGTTTTTCATAAACGGGGTTTAGACATATTGGCGATGTCTGTCCAGCCCGTTTATGCCGCATATCCGGAGTTTATCTAATGAACGCGTTCCGGCTCTTAGGGAGACCCTAACTGATCCCTTTTTTCGCTTTATAATCGGCAACGGCCCGCTTAAGCATCGTGTATTCCGGGCATCCGAAGAAGCACAGAGAATCCAGGCGCAAAAGATGCTCTTCCGCCATGTCGAGATTATCTGTCAGCAAAAATGCTTCACCAATATATTCATTGGCGCCGCGATGATCAGGATCGATAGCAAGCGCCTGCTCGTAAAAGCCAAAGGCCGCCTCATAGTTGCCTTTCTTGCGATTGGCGTATCCAAGATAGTTAAACGCATCGGCGTTTTTGGGGTTTGTGGCGATCACTTTCGTGAAAGAACTGATGGCGGTGTCCCATTGCTCTTTATCGATGGCCGCCTTACCGACAACAAAGTCGGCGCTGAGCGGTGCCTCTGCCTGCGGGCTGCTTGACCCCGCCGCGTAAACGATCTGGGCCGTCAGAAAATGCGCCGCGATCAACGTAAAAGCCGCCATAAAGATTTTGCGAAGTGTCATTGTCTCCCACCCTCTTCTCATGATCCGTCTCTTGATAAGACCTCTTACGTAATACATGGGTCAGCAGACCACAAGCTGCGGCGGAATAAAAGCCATAACAATTCACAAGGCAGTGAAGCTTACAGCCGATTTAGCCGTCGCGTTGCAATACCGCCGTAAAGAAACCATCAGAGCCAAAATCTGCCGGCGTAAGGCGCAAGACATCATCGTCATTCTTCCCGCCCAGTCCAACATTCGCCCATAAGTCGCGAACAGGTATCATTTTAAAGCCGGGATGACGCTGGAGAAAAGCCGACACCTGATCCTGATTCTCTTGGTCCAAAATCGAGCAAGTCGCATAGATCAATCGTCCGCCAGGCGCAACGAGCTGCTGCGCCTTATCCAAAATGCCCGCCTGTAGGTCGCAGAGTTCTTCCAGACGCGCTGGCGTCAGTTTCCATTTCTGATCCGGCTGTCGCCGCCAGGTACCGCTACCGGAACAGGGTGCGTCGACAAAGACCCTTTGGGCCGTGCCTCCCAGGCGGTCAAAAATCTCAACATCGCTATCATCTTGCTTGAGTTCGACAGGCTCAATAATATCGACGCTGGCCCGGCGCTTGCGCGCGCCCATATCGCGCATACGGCGGGCATTGATGTCAAAAGCGTAAATCTGTCCCTGATTTTGCATCACGGACGCCATGGCCAGACTCTTACCCCCTGCCCCGGTGCAGAAATCCACGACCGTCTGCCCCGGAGACACATCGGCAAGCCGCGCTGAAATCTGTGCCGCTTCATCCTGCAACTCGACAAGCCCGTTTTCCAGCACCTGATGACGGCTGATATTATGCCGCGTCGTCAACACAAGACCGTCGGGGGAGTATGTCGTCTGCGTTACCTCAATACCATCCTTGGTCAGCAGCTCTACAACAGCCTCTCGCGTGGTTTTAAGGAGATTTACCCGCAAGGTAACGGGCGCGCGGTTTTGATAGACTGCCATAATCACGGCGGCTTTTTCGCCATATTGCGCGGTGAGTTGCGCGGCGATCCATTCGGGGAAATTCCCGGCTGCATAGTCGGGCATATTGTCAGTTTCCACCGTGTTGGCTTTGCCGAGCAAGTCGACTTCAGCATCTGTCAGTTCGGAAAGTCCGTGCGGGCCGCCGAAGAATGACGCGGCCAGCCCATCCAGAGCCTCATCGTCGAACAAAACCAGCGCCAACAAAGCCCGCATCCGTGGCGCCGTTTCAGCGTCCACGCATTCAAGGCGCCAATCAAGCTCGCCTTGCCGTCGCAGACAGCGGTAAACAAACTCGCTAACCCAGCGGCGGTCCTTGGATCCGGCGTAGCGACGGGTCCGGAAAAAACGGCGAACTTCATGCTCCGCCGCCGCAGTCGTGGCGGCAGTGGCGTCCAGAAGCTCAACCGCAGCGGCAAGCCGTGCAGATGGGGTCATTCAATATTATCCGTTCTGACGATAATTAGGGGCTTCGCGGGTGATGGCCACGTCATGAACATGGCTTTCCCGAAGGCCCGCATTGGTGATACGCACAAAGGTGGCGTTTTCTTGCAAATCGGCGATATCTTTCGATCCCGTATAGCCCATCGCTGCTTTCAATCCGCCAACCAGCTGATGAACAACGGCGTTGGCCGGGCCACGATGGGGCACACGGCCTTCAACACCTTCCGGAACCAGCTTGAGGTTATCGGAAACCTCCTCCTGGAAATAACGATCGGCAGATCCCCGTGCCATCGCCCCAAGCGATCCCATTCCCCGGTAAGATTTGAAAGACCGTCCCTGATAGAGGAAGACTTCACCCGGGCTTTCATCCGTACCCGCAAGCAAGGATCCAATCATCGCCGAGCTAGCGCCGCCTGCCAATGCTTTGGCAAGGTCGCCTGAGGTTTTGATGCCGCCATCGGCAATCACCGGTATCCCGCTTTTTTGCGCCGCCTCCGCGGCGTCCATAACCGCTGTTAATTGCGGTGTACCGACGCCGGCAACAATCCGTGTCGTACAGATAGAACCGGGCCCAATGCCGACTTTGACCGCATCTACTCCGGCGTCGATAAGCGCCATGGCCCCTGCCGCTGTCGAGATATTACCGCCGATTATCTGCGTTGAATTGCTGAGTTTCTTGATCCGGCGTACGGCCTCCAGAACCCGGCTCGAATGCCCGTGAGCGGTATCGACGATCAGAACATCCGCTTCCGCCGCAATCAGCGCTTCTGCCCGGGCGACGCCGTCATCGCCAATGCCAACAGCAGCGGCCACACGCAGGCGGCCATGTTCGTCCTTGGACGCATTCGGGTAGAGTGTCGAACGTTCAATGTCTTTGACTGTGATCAGGCCAATGCAGCGATAAAGATCATCCACCACCAGTAATTTCTCGATCCGGTGTTTATGGAGCAGTAATTTGGCGTCTGTCTGCGTCACGCCTTCACGTACGGTGACGATATTGTCTTTCGTCATCAGTTCCGCAACCAGCTGGCGGGTATCGGTCGCAAAACGGACGTCCCGGTTGGTCAGAATACCGACAAGCTTGCCATTTTTCTCCGTTACCGGAATACCGGAAATTCTATGAATCTGCATCAGATGCAAGGCTTCTGAGAGCGGATCGTCCGGGCCAATGGTCACCGGGTTGATCACCATCCCGGCTTCGAACTTCTTCACCCGGCGGACTTCATCCGACTGCTCTTCAATGCTCAGGTTTTTGTGAACAACACCAATACCGCCCGCTTGGGCCATGGCGATCGCCATCGGGGCCTCGGTCACTGTATCCATAGCACTGGAAATAAGCGGAATGCCAAGCAGAATTTCCTTGGTCAGGCGCGTCGATGTATCAACTTGGGTCGGGAGAATTTCAGAGGCCGCCGGTTGTAGCAGCACGTCGTCGAAAGTATAGGCTTCACGGATTTTCATAGCAACTCCTTGGGAATTGCCGCGCAATCATATACTTAAGTTTCGAAATTCATAGAGACAAAATTCGCTGCCGCAATCTTTTTTAAAAGCCGCAAACGCGCCTTGAAGAATGGCAGAATTCGGGGATAAATCGAAAGCGTATCTCATTACGATACCCGCCGAACCACAAACAGTTCAGTCCCGATCACTCTTATCGGAGTCCTGCCCCCTGAAACCCGTTGCGACCACGTAGGCTTCTCGCGAATCCGGACGGCTGGCTTCTGGTTTCACATGACGAACCGTCGCAAAATTTTTCTTCAATTTCTCCAGGAGCTCGTGCTCCGTCCCGCCTTTAAGAACCTTGGCGATAAACACCCCGCCCGGTGCCAGCACATCAACGGCAAAATGCAGAGCAAGTTCGCACATATAGACAATTCGCACATGATCGGTTTGCCGATGGCCGGTGGTTGGAGCCGCCATATCGGAAATGACCACATTGGCCGGGCCGCCAAGCGCGTCTTTGACTTTGACATCCGCATCCTCGTCGGTAAAGTCGAGCTGCATCACTTCGGCGCCCTGCAAGGGTTCCATCCCCAAAATATCAACGGCCAGCACCTTGCCTTTGCCTTTCAGCGCGCCGACGCGTTCGACGGCAACTTGCGTCCAGCCACCGGGGGCCGCGCCAAGATCAACAACAGAATCCCCGGATTTGAGAAGTTTGTAGCGATCGTCGATTTGCATCAGCTTGAAAGCGGCACGGGAACGAAGTCCGCGGGTTCTGGCTTCGGCGACATAAGGATCGTTGAGCTGCCGCGCCAGCCAAAGGGTCGACGAATTCTTGCGTCGCCGCGCCGTCTTGACTTTGGTATGCAGAAGCCGCCCGGTCATAACTGACGTCTTTGGCCCTGCGGCGCCCGGCCGCTTTTTCCCTTGATTGGTCACGGGGCGACCTTCGGTGTCTCAAGCGTCACATCAGGTACCATTTTCACGCTCTCCACGGTGGCCTTTTGATCATCATCGGCGACGCGCATCATGCCATGCAGCAATCCTTCGCGCAGGCCGCGATCGGCGACGCGCAGTTTCTTGACCGGCCAGCGGGCATGCATGGCCTCAACAATGGCGCAGCCGGATACGACGAGATCGGCCCGTTCTTCCCCAATACACGGCTCCGCCACCCTTTCCTCATAATCACTTTTCGCCAGTCGGCGGCAGATGGAGATAAGGGCTCCCGCGTTAAGCCACGCGCCGTCCACACGACGCCGGTTATAACGCGGCAAGCCAAAATGTACGCCCGCCAATGTGGTCACGGTGCCGGAAGTTCCGAGCATCTGTACCTTGCCGTCGCGAATGGCGCTGGCAATGCTATGCTTTTCTTCGAAGGCATCAATGTACGAGCTAACATCGGCAATCATATTGGAATATCCGCCTTCGGTTACCACAACACCGCCATGGCGTTCGGATAACGTCACCACGCCGTAAGGAATGGAAGTCCAGCCCAACACTTCGCTCTGTTTCTTGCGGCCAAGGCCCAGCCAAATCAGTTCGGTACTTCCCCCGCCGATATCAAACACCAGGGCATTCTGATTGCGGTAATCCAGAAGCGGTGTACAGCCGTCGGCCGCCAGCGCTGCTTCCTCTCCCGTTGAGATGATAACAAGGTCAATGCCGCATTCTTCCCTGACACGCGTCAGAAATGCTTCACTGTTATCAGCCTTACGGCATACTTCCGTGGCCACGCACCGCATGCGCGTCACACCGCAACGCCGCATCTTCTCGGCGCAGATCGCAAGTGCTTCAATTGTTCTTTCAATGGCGTCGTCGGAAAGCCTACCTGTCAGGCTAACGCCCTCGCCCAATCGGACGATGCGCGAGAAACTATCTACAACACGGAAGCTCTTGCCATTTGGTTTTGCAACCAGTAATCGGCAGTTATTGGTACCTAAATCGACAGCTCCATAAATATGGGACCATCTTCCATCACCGCTTCTGTTCCTGTTTCGATATCTTCTCTGATTTCCTTTCCCCCGACGCGGGTTAATCGATGCTGTCACCCAGGTCATACCTCCAGGTCAAAATCACAGGCAATAAGCCATTGCCCTCACAGTAACAGCTTTCTTACCCGACGTTCATATATATTTTGCGCGGCGAGAAATTTTACGGCGATTGACAAGCCGAGCGTGAATTGTTACTAGAGCCGCCTGCCTGCCAAGAAGCGATCATGGATCGCCCGGATGGGGAATCGTCTAACGGTAGGACAGCGGACTCTGACTCCGTCAATCCAGGTTCGAATCCTGGTTCCCCAGCCAACTTAATCCCTCGAAAATAACAGGATATCAGCGAATAGATGAAATTCGCTTAAGTCTGCTGGCTGTCGGCTGCGTATCCTGAGCCTCTGTTTGCTGTACCGGGATCTGTTTCAGGTTTGAGGTCCGCCTAAGTTGCAGGGCAGACAGTATCTTTATCTTCCCTGTCGGCAGGAACGACCAAACCAGGAAACTGAGTATCAATGTCAGTGGTGTCAGGAGGAGCGTGAACATCGCCCATGTGACGATGGCACCTGTGATGCTGACGATGGTGTCAGAACCGGTGAGCTGTGAATAGAGGATCACAATGGTCACGAACGCCTGGGGAAGATATAATCCGACCACCAGCGCATCCATGGACCGCTTTTCCGAAAAATGCTGTGCCAATCGACGCCCCAGTGACAGGGAAATCCATGTCACTGGCAGGAAGAACAAGAGCAACAGTCCGGCAATCTCGAAAAAATCGACAATATAATGATCTGCTGGTCCGCCGCGCACAAATATAGCCAGAGCAACGGAGATCGCTGAAAACAGGCAGGCAGCCATAGCCGGGACAGCGATTTGCAACCGTTGTGCCCAGGAAGATGCCCTGATGGCCCCTATGAGGGTGGTGAGAAAAATCAGGAGCTTTTCTTTAACTAAAATCATTTACCACAGAACTTTAATGTCAAATACTATGCAGGACCGCAACTTTCCGGCTCGTATGCGCCATAGAAAATTGCGCCATGTCCATAATCGCTTTCCAGCCTTCGGACATAATCCGAGCGCCAATGCGCCAGACATGTATCACATTTGGCCAGATATCCAACCGCGAAGTTATGCCGCTCCCTTTGTGACGTTCCCGCAGACGCGCAGAATCGTTTAGGAGAAATTCCGTTGTTAAAAGGCATTGCCATCTTGAACGACCGGCACGACATGATTGTCGGCGGAAAAGGCGGGCGCTCATTCTCGTGGCATGAAAATGACAGGACGCGGGCGCAAGGCCTATTTTTTTGACGGAGCGCCCAGGTCGCCAACGACCTTGGAGATTTCCTGAAACTCTCGAGATAGCATCCGTAATGTTTGCGCGTGGGATACCATTGTCGCTGCTGGATCAACATCTTCACAACAGTCGACAAGGAAATCAAGAGCGGCCAGGTTGGCGGAATTCGCGCGATCTCCAACAGACTTGACGTCCATATTACTGGGCGCCGAAAAATCTGATTTCAGTTCACTGACAATTGATGCAAGTTCTGCTTGCCCCATGGCAACTCTCCTACCGTGTTCGTCCTAAATATTAGAAAGAGTGTAGGCCCTGACCGTAAAATATTGATTAACAACCAAATCCCGGAAAAGCCGGATTAGAGCCCGATACATGCGCGGCAACGACTTATTAACAATTCTGCGCAAAAATGTCCGTCTGCAAGCCCTCAGCAGAATGGACCGCTGAAACGGCTTTCGGATGATTTGGAGAGAAAATGCTCGATATAACAGAGAATAACCGGCGCGCTCATCGGCGAGTCCTTGTTTCCAATTCAACGACAATCGCGCATGAGGGAGATGACCACCAGGCGCAGATACTCAATATCTCGGCAGGAGGCGCGGGCATTCGCATGGATGTGCGCCTGGAAGACCAAACGATGGTCGTGGTGGATATTGAAAATGTCGGATTGATCCCGGCCCGTGTCGTCCGCCAGATGAAAAACGGTGTCGGCGTAAAGTTTGAAATGTCAGCCGAAAAAGAGGCACGGTTTATTCGGCAAATTACAGAAATCATTACGCAGAAAAGAAATCAGCAATTCCGCAATGTCGTTTAGCTGCTCGCTCGATTTTACTCGGCCTTACCCACCTTGACGTCCCGCATAGAGCAGTTGCTTGGCGTCTCTGTGAAACATTTCAGCCAGCTCATATTCTTCTTTCAGGGCCATAATTGATTTTTCACTATCATCGGTTTTCAGTCCCCCATCGACCATAAAGTCAATAAGTGCCGTCGCGCCAGCGTTTGCCGCCAAATGAAATCCCATACGCATATAGGCCTCCTTGCGATTGTCGACCCATTTTTCCAGCGCATCTATTTGTTCCTGAGTAACGTGAAACATCGTTTATAATCCTTGCGGCTTTCTCTTTTGATAAATCTAAACAGGGCATTCAGAACGCAACTAACTGTTAACCTTGTTTCTCTATAAATGAGGTTCGTAAAATATTGCTTAAGTATGTTAGGAAAACGTTAAACTAGTCTTACCTGATGGGAACGACTGGATAGCGCCGGAGAAAGACAAAAAATGACGTCGATGACGCCCCAGGAAATAATGTCAATATTGGATGAGCATGCCAAATGGCTACGCAATCCAAAATCCGGCAAGCAGGCCAATTTCAAACATGCGGATTTCACCGGAGCCAATTTTGAAGGCGCGAAACTGCAAAAGTCCTGCCTATCAGGATGTAAACTCTCGCGAACCATTTTTCGCAATGCCAACCTTATCTCGGCCGACTTATATGCCGCGGATCTGACGAAAGCCGATTTGACCAACTGCCTGCTCATACGGGCGGATTTACGCGGTGCCGAGCTTAAGGGCGCACGGCTAAATGGCGCCAATCTGCAGGAAGCGGACTTTCGGGGTGGTTCCCTCATCTTGTCTGGAGGGGAAACAATTACCTTCCCCTCATCGGATTTAAGTGGTGCCGAAATGGAGAATGTCGTCGCCGAAAAGGCCAACCTGAACGGCGCTAACCTGTCAGGCGCCACGCTTAACAATGCCAACTTTTCCTTTTCGCAGCTTCGCGGCGCAAATTTAAGCAATGCCCAGCTTAAAAATGCCGGTTTTAAGGGGTCGGACATGTCTGACTGCAATCTAGCCAACGCAGACTTGTCGGGCGCTAATCTCAGCGACGTCAATTTAAGTGGTGCGAATGTCGACGGCTGTAATTTTGAGAATGCTGACATGACCGGCGCCAATATCGAGAATGTTAATTTTTCAGACGCCAAGGCAGTCGGTATCGACATTGTCGAAGAAGCCGAAGCGACACCGCTTCCTCCCAATCTGCAAGCCCTTCT
>NVRR01000067.1 GCA_002732675.1 Sneathiella sp.
ATAAACAAGGTAATGAGGTCAAGGGCACCGTCGGGGAATGCGAGATCGAAGGTAGAGATATCCTCCCCCAAATCCGCCGCCGCCGCGATCATTGCCTTACGGGTCCAGCCATCGAATAATACATGGGGGAGCATGGCCTCCATCAACTGGATTTCCGTCACATTCTCACTCTCAGCCATGGCTCTCTCCTACTCCGCTGCGCTCTTTTCTGCAGCCAGTCCCTCCATAAAGGCGGGCACCTCTGATTCATACACCAAATATTGCAGGTTTGTCATGCGTTCGGGATATAAAATCCCGTCCAGATGATCACATTCATGCTGGACAACACGGGCATGAAAGCCCTTTGCCTCGACCTCAATAGGATTACCCGCGAGGTCGAGCCCGGAATAACGGATATGGGTATAGCGCGGGACGACACCGCGAAGGCCGGGCACCGAAAGGCATCCCTCCCACCCTAGCTTTCGTTCTTCGGTCAACGGTTCAATGACCGGATTGATGAGCACGGTGGGCGGCACAGCCTCCGCCTCCGCGCCATCTTCCGATTCGGCGCGGTCCGCTGGCACCTCGAATATCACCAAACGCTTCGATACGCCGATTTGCGGGGCCGCAAGGCCGACGCCGCCCACAGCCAGCAGACTATCGCGCATATCCTGCACGAGTTCCGTTATTTCCGGGGCCGTCGGGTCGGAAACCAGCTCGGCGATTTCCCGAAGTACTGGATTCCCCATCTTTAGAATCGTTTTTGCCGTCATTTCCCCTACCAGATCGCTGCTTTTTATGATAAATACTCTTTTCTTTAGGGAATTCATCCTAAATATGTCGTTTAACGCTTCACATAGGCGTTTTGGCGTGGTAAACCCGCGCCATCTTGTGATCATAAGTCAGATTTTAGTTAGGAGCACTTTACCTGTGCAAGTTACTGTTCGCGACAACAATGTTGACCAAGCGCTACGCGCGCTGAAAAAGAAAATGCAACGTGAAGGCATCTTCCGGGAACTCAAACTCAGGGACGCCTATGAGAAGCCGTCTGAAAAACGCGCTCGCCAGAAAGCTGAGGCTATTCGCCGCGCTCGCAAGCTGGCCCGCAAACGCTTACAGCGCGAAGGCTAAGCCACACTCATTTCCGGGGGCAACGCTCCTGGCACTCCAAAATACCGAAGCCGCTCTGTTCGTCAGATTGCGGCTTTTGTTATTGGGAGAATGCGTTGCGTTTACTCCGGCCCTTCCGACATGGCCTTGATCGCTGCTTCGGTTTCCGCATTGGCGGGAAACATACACTCGATCATGATTTCTTCCGCCGTCACATCCTGCGGGGTTCCGAAGCTGGCGACAGTGGTAATCCAGGACAGGGTCGTACCACCAAACTCAAATTCCAGGGGAAGAACCGGCAACGCCGCGTCCAACGGGTTTGCCATCTGCCAGTCCTCAGGAATATCAGGATAGGTCAGGACTTCGGCAATCAGTTTTTTAAGCAGATCGTCCTCTCCCGCTCCGCGCACCTGACGATGGGCGCGCTCAATCATATGATGGGCTATTCTCTCCCAATCCTTAACGAAAGTCCGCAACCCGTCCGGCGCCAGCAATATCCGTAGCATATTCGGCGGCCCTTCTGTTCCGCCCATGTTGAGGCCGACCATATTCATCATCCGACCGCCAGCATGATTGATCATCAGAATATCGAAACAGCGGTTCATGACGATGGCCGGATAGGGCTCCTGCTGACGGAGGATATGATCGAGTGCGTGACGCACCTGCGTCAGTCCCTCGTCATCCAGCGTGCTTTCCTTATAGGCCCCGGTGAACCCTGCCGCGTTCAGTAGCCTGTTGCGCTCCCGAAGCGGAAGATCCATGACCTCGGCAAGGCGTATCACCATCTCGCGGCTCGGGCGCGACCGACCAGTTTCGATAAAGCTCACATGACGGGCTGAACTGCCCGCTTCGAGCGCCAGATCAAGCTGGCTGAGGCCATGTATCTGCCGCCATTGCTTGAGCAATTGGCCAAATTCAGAAACCGGGACCTCCTGCGTTGATATGGTCATGATCTGCCTCCTAAGGTGATTGGTCATGACAGTATAGACCGAAGAAAGGCGAAGAACATTACCTCTGAAGTAATTGAGAGCATAACCTCCCGCCCCTATTCTTGCGTTATCAGCCCAAGATGAAAGGATAAACTGATGACGAATAATGCTACTTCACTGCTCGGAACCGCTTTATTGATGAACGCTGTATTTTCGGGGGTCACCGGACTTGCCTGCCTACTGTTCGCGGACACCATCGTCCCCTGGACCGGGATTGCGAGCTGGATCCTCTACGCATTGGGGGTTGGGCTATTGATCTTCGCCGCCGATGTCGCCTTCACCGCGACGCGCGCCCCCATAAACCTGGTTTTCGCCAAACTGATCATCGTTTCCGATGCCGCCTGGGTGGTTGGGAGTATTTTGCTGCTGATTTTTTTCTCCGGCCTGCTTACTTTCAATGGCCAGTTGATCGTTGAGCTGATTGCCATCATTGTTGCCGTTTTTGCCACTGTCCAGTCCGTCGGCGTCAGCCGTCTTACCCGATCCGGCGCTCAAACCGCCTAACATCGACCATCCGGGGCAAACGGAAAAAGCCGCGAGTTTCCTCGCGGCTTTAATCCCAAACACGGCTCGTTATGCCTAATTCACCGCGCTCAGAGGGGACGAGAATATTACGGTCAACAGCCTGATTTGTCAATGAATGCGCTGTTCGGTTTTTGCGTAATTTATTTAAACCGGCATCCAAAAGTTTGACGGCCAATGGATATATTCGCGTTGATCCATGAAATTCACCAGAGAAAAAAGTGGTATGAAACGACGGAAAATAGGAGCATATTCCTTCCCCTATCTGCGGCAAGGTGAGCGTGTTTTTCCAGGGTCAGGACTATTTATGGAAGCCCCTAATACAAACTTTCCTTCTGCCTCTCCGCTAACGCCAAGTCATAGCTTTCCCCATCAAAGTCAGCTTTCGCGGATTTGATCATTTGGCCAGCGGTGGGAGCCTCAGTGCGGGTGATCTGGGTACTGGGATCCCAGATTTTGGCGCGGGTTAGGGCACGGGCGCATTGGAAATAGACAGACTCAATCTCGACAATGATGACGGTTGCAGGCTTTTTGCCATTGATATCGAAGCGCTCAATCAGCTCCGGATTAGTCGTTAGATGGGCGCGGCCATTAATGCGTAACGTCTCGTCAATACCAGGGAGCAAGAACAGCAGTGCCACCCGCGGATCACTGACGATATTTTTAAGGCTGTCCAGGCGATTATTGCCGCGCCGGTCCGGAATGACCAAGGTTCGCTCATCAAGAATATGGAAAAGCTGCTCCGTCCTATCGCCGCGCGGCGAACAGTCGAGACCGCCTGCACCTATGGTTGCCAGGGCAAAAAACGGTGATGCCTCAATCCAGCGTCGATAATCTTCGGTGAGGTAAGGGGTTTCTTTCGCCAAAGCAATCGGGTGCGCCGGACCGTAGAGAGCGGTCAACCCTTCTAAGCTGTCAATGGCCCATTGGTCTTGCGCCGGATCGTATCCAAAACGTTTATCTTGATCAGTCATCAAAAATCCTACCGGAGAAGCCACCTTTAGCCCCCCTTTTTCAGAGAAAAATTAATCAGCGGCGAAGCAATAGAGAAGCCCAGCGCCACCCGTACTTTTGAGGTTATCCTGACTGCACCCGCGGCTGTCATGGGCCGCATTCCAGGATGTGTTGCCGCCGCCATTGCGATCGTGATGGCCGACAGTGGCGCTGCCTTCGCCGTTGCTAGTCCAGTTACCGCAGGTCTTGTCACCCTTCTCCCAGGGAAAATAGGCTGTACCGTCCGCCATGGAGCCGGTGAGGATATCATGTTCGTTCGGCTTATCGCTCCGGCCATTTACATAATTGCCATCCTGATCAAGCGCCGTCCGTTTGCTGATATTGGGATTGAGATGCAGCTCTTCGATGTTAACAGCAATCAGTTCACTCCGCGAATTATACCATGGCCCCGTCCCAATCCGGCCGCGCGCCGATACACCGCGCTTCCCCTCTTCTTGCGTGCTGAGATAGGCTTTCCAGGTGCGGCCCGTCGTCCCGGCCCCCTCGGCTAGTTTCGTGCAATAGGCATCGGCACCGTCAAGCCCGCCAAGATTAGCGCCGTCCCCCATGCCAACACTGGTGATAAAGAAGCCCATGGGGTAGGTGGTATCGTCTGCTAGGGCGGCCGGTGCGGCCATCATGCAAAGAGCTGTCGCCGTCATAAATGCAGTCGAGAGTTTCATCATTACACCCTTCCCTTATATGTTGATATACGATTACGCGCCCGCCTTACCCCGATAAGACAACCCCGGAGCCATCACTATTCAGGTGTATAATTACACCATTTTTAAGAGAGTATGACAGATTGAATATCTCACGTCCTACATAAATTTACATGTCGCCATCAACATACCGTTATTGCAATGATGATGAGCATCAGGCCCTAACGTCCCTGGCGGCGGCAGCTGTGTTTGTCTTTTCGAGAAAATGTATTCTACTTAAAAATGTCGACAACGACTAGAGGCCTACGGATGCTGGTTATTGCCCCATGTGCAGCACATCAGGTTCGGATCCTGCGCTGATGTTTCCAGTGTTTTACAGCCGCTTACCAGTGTGATCACGATCAGAACGCATAATATATTCATCTGGTCCTCCAAAAGAAAGCAACGCCACTACCTATGAAGACTTAGTGCATTTTACTTAAAGTTCCAGCAGAGACGGATCATATATTCCTGATTGCCGGAGATACGCAGCAAAAAAAGCCGCGAGTTACCCCGCGGCTTTATCTTTGTGACTATGGTCGAACAATTACAGCGCCTTGATAATATCCTCAACCATCTTCTTGGCGTCAGACAGTAGCATCATGGTGTTGTCCCTGTAGAATAAATCATTGTCGATACCGGCATAACCCGAAGACATAGACCGTTTAACGAACAGAACCGTCCGCGACTTGTCGACATCGAGGATTGGCATGCCGTAAATCGGGCTTTGCGGATCATCGCGGGCGGCAGGGTTGGTGACGTCATTAGCACCAACCACAAAGGCGACATCGGCTCCGGCAAAGTCAGAGTTGATTTCTTCAAGCTCGAATACTTCGTCATAGGACACGTTGGCCTCCGCCAGTAGCACGTTCATATGACCCGGCATCCGTCCCGCAACAGGATGGATGGCATAGGCGACATCAACCCCCTCTTCTTTCAGGATATCGCCCATTTCGCGCAGCGCATGCTGGGCTTGCGCAACCGCGAGGCCGTATCCCGGAACAATGATCACCTTGCCGGCATTCTTCATAATAAAGGCCGCATCTTCAGCGGAGCCCGGCTTGAAGGGACGATCGCCCTTATCCGGACCGGCAACTGCCGCATCACCACCAAAGCCGCCCAAAATAACGCTGATAAACGACCGGTTCATGGCCTTGCACATGATGTAGGACAGGATCGCACCGGACGAGCCCACCAGCGCGCCGACAATGATCAGCGCCGTGTTTTCAAGGGTGAAGCCGATACCAGCTGCCGCCCAGCCCGAGTAGGAGTTGAGCATCGATACCACCACCGGCATATCGGCGCCGCCGATGGGAATGATGATCAGGAAGCCAATGATAAAAGCCAGCGCCGTCATTGCCCAGAAAATTCTCGGATCAAGGTCCAGACAAAACCAGACGACCAGGGCTAAAATCAACAGTCCGATCAAGAGATTAACGAAATGCTGACCTGGAAAAGTCAACGGATTGCCAGAGACAAGCCCTTGCAATTTGGTAAAAGCGATGATCGAGCCGGAAAAAGTAATCGCGCCAATCACGACACCAATTGCCATCTCAATACGGCTTAGAACTGTCAGTTCACCGCCCGGGCCCAAAATACCATAAGCATCCGGGTTATAGAAAGCGGCCGCGGCCACAAGAACAGCGGCAAGACCGACGAGACTATGGAAAGCCGCCACAAGCTGCGGCATAGCGGTCATGGCGATACGCTGGGCGATCACCGCCCCAATACCGCCGCCTAAGACGATCCCGCCGATAATCCATTCATAAGACAAGACACCCGGGTTGAGGATCGTAACGGACATGGCGATGGCCATACCGACCATCCCCATGATATTTCCCCGGCGGGAACTTTCTGGAGACGAAAGGCCGCGAAGGGCCAGGATAAACAAGATGGCGGAGACCAGATAGGCGATCGCCGTAAAATTAGCTAACACGGATCGTCCTCCTTATTTCTGTTTTTTCTTGTACATGGACAGCATGCGCTGGGTCACAAGAAAACCACCGAAGATATTGACGGAGGCAAGCACCACCGCGATAAAGCCGAAAACCTTCGCAAGCGACATGCTTTCTGGGCCCGCAGCAATAAGTGCGCCGACAATAATAACCGAGGAGATCGCGTTAGTCACCGCCATCAGCGGAGTGTGCAAGGCCGGTGTCACGCTCCAAACCACGTAATAGCCGACAAAAATGGCAAGCACGAAAATAGCGAGCCTAAAAACGGTTGGATCTACCATCTCCATATTAATTCCCTCCCTCAATTAAAAGTGGGTGGATGATCTTGCCATCCCTTGTCAGCGCACTGCCTTGTACAATTTCATCGTCCCAGTTCATGGCCAGTGCACCGCTTTCCTTGTCGATCATCGGTGTCAGATAATTAAAAAGGTTTCTCGCAAATAGGGATGACGCATCACTGGCAAGCCTGCTCGGTACATTGAGGTGACCAACAATTATCACGCCGTTATCTGTGGTGACCACTTCGCCTGGCTTCGACTGAGTGACATTACCGCCCGCTTCGACCGCCAGATCAACAATCACCGAGCCCGGCTTCATGACGGCCAGCATCTCATCCGTGATCAGGATAGGCGCGGCGCGACCCGGGATAAGCGCCGTTGTAATGACGATATCCTGTTTCTTGATATGCTCGAAAACAAGTTCGGCCTGGCGCTTTTTATAGTCGTCACTCATTTCCTTGGCATAACCACCCGCGTCTTCACCCGTCTCATCGGTTTCGACCATGACGAATTTCGCACCAAGGCTTTCGACTTGTTCTTTGGTCGCCGCCCGCACGTCCGTTGCCGTCACGATGGCCCCCAGGCGGCGCACTGTCGCGATGGCCTGAAGGCCCGCAACCCCGACACCCATAATAAAGGCTCTCGCCGGGGCAATGGTGCCCGCAGCGGTCATCATCATCGGCAATGCCTTGCCATATACCGCTGTCGCATCGAGAACCGCCTTGTACCCCGCCAAATTTGACTGTGACGACAACACGTCCATGGACTGTGCGCGACTAATCCGTGGCACCAGTTCCATGGCGACGGCATTGACACCGGCTTTCGCATAATCGGCAACCTGCTCTTTGTTTTGCAGCGGCGCCAATTGCGCAATGAGGGTCGCGCCTGATTTCATCAAGGAAAGCTCGTCGGGTCCGCCTTCGGCACTGGTTAGCGGACGCTGGACTTTAAGAACCACATCGGCATCTTTGAGCGCGGACGCCGCATCGGCTGCAATCGTTGCACCAGCGTCCAAATAGTCCTGATCCTGGAAGGAACTGGCAATGCCAGCCCCTGTTTCCACGATGATTTCTGCGCCGAGGCCCACAAATTTCTTGACGGTATCCGGGGACGCGGCAACCCGCTTCTCATTCTCCCGGCGTTCTTTGGGGATAGCGATTTTCATCATCGATCCTTTTTATCTACTTTTTTATGGGTAGGTATGGCGCCCCGTAACGCCAACGGAAAATATCGGCCCCGCAGAGAAGCCCTGTCGGACTAAGTCAAAAAAGTCGCCATTAATACCAACAAAATCACGATAGCAATTGTGCCGTAGGTAAAGAGTTTTACGAACCCTTGAAAAGTTTCCTTTTGCGTATCGATATTCATATTTCCGTGCTCACTCATGACAAAGCCCCTCGCTTTTCAAACATTTACGGATGGTTTGCACTGCAATATACCGATATCTGTTACAGGAGCAACAGATTGTCGTATTCACATCGAAAAAAAGCCTGAATCTCGCTCGGAAAACTTACAGTGCTTCCAGCTCGTCGATAAAGCCTTCAATCACACTAAGGCCCTTAGACCAGAAGGACGGATCCGACGCATCAAGGTTAAACGGCGCCAGCAATTCCTTGTGACGCAACGTGCCGCCCGCCTTCAGCATATCGAAATATTTTTCCTGAAAGCCGGTCTCGGCATCCTGATAGACGGCGTAGAGCGCGTTCACAAGGCAGTCTCCGAAGGCATAGGCGTAGACGTAAAAGGGTGAATGGACAAAGTGCGGGATATAACACCAAAAATACTGATACTCATCATGGAGCCGAATGGCCGGGCCGAGGCTCTCGGTTTGAACCCCCATCCAGATTTTTCCGATTTGATCGGGAGATAACTCTTCTTTTTTCCGGGCGTTATGCAGGCGTTTTTCAAACTCATAAAAGGCAATCTGCCGTACAACTGTGTTCAGCATATCCTCTACTTTTCCGGCCAGCATCACTCGCCGTTTAGATGGATCAGTCTGTTGCTCCAGTAACGCACGGAAAGTCAATTGCTCGCCAAAAACGGAAGCTGTCTCTGCGAGGGTGAGCGGCGTATCAGAAAGCAGTCCGCCCTGCGGTGCCGCCAAAAGCTGATGCACACCGTGCCCCAGTTCATGGGCCAGGGTCATAACATCGCGGGTGTTGCCTTGATAATTCAGCAGTAAATAGGGATGGGCGCTGGGCACTGTTGGATGGGCAAAGGCACCCGGGGATTTGCCGGGGCGCACAGAGGCATCAATCCAGGGGTTTTCAAAAAATTTCCGGCCCAGTTCGGAAAGCTCCGGCGAGAAACGGCCGTACGCGTCAAGTACCGTATCACGTGCCTCGTTCCACGGGATAATCCGGTCATCTTCTTCCGGCAGGGGCGCATTGCGATCCCAGTAGTCGAGCTTTTCCTGACCCATCCAGCGTGCTTTTAGCTGGTAATATCGATGGGATAACCGCGGATAGGACGCCTGCACAGCCGCCGACAGAGCGTCCACAACTTCAGGCTCCACCTGATTGGAAAGATGACGCATGTCTGCCGGGTTCGCCACCCCGCGCCATTCATCTTCAATGGCTTTATCCTTCGCCAAGGTATTAGTAATTAAGGAAAATAGCCGAACATTCTCACCAAAGACCTTCCCAAGATTCTTCGCAGCCTTCTTCCGCATTTCCCCGTCCTTGCTGGAGAGTAAATGCAAAATTTGCTGTGACGCCATTTCCTCACCATCGACCTCAAAGCGCATGCCGGCAATGGTTTCATCAAACAGCCGCACCCAGGCGCTCCGTCCCGCGATATCCTTTTCATGCAAAAGCTTCTCGATCTCGTCGGAAAGCTGGTAGGGCTTTAGCGCCCGGACATTGCGGATCCAGGGTTCATATTTCTTCAGGCTACTTTCGGCGTACATTTGCGCCAAGGCATCCTCATCACTCTTATTCAGCTCCAGAGTGAGGAACAGCAAATCCGTAGAGATGGCATTAACCTTCTCCTGCATGGTCTGAAAGAATTTGCCGATTTCCGGGTCCGACATGTTGCCCGCATAAACCAGATAGGCGTAAGACATGATCCGGCCCTGGAGTTCGCCTATTTCCTCAAAATGGGAAATCGCCAGATAGAGCCCCTGCCCGTCCAACTCGCCAAGCTTGCCCTTGTAGTTCGCCGCAAATTGTTTGGCGTCCTCCGCCGCTTTCTCCAGATCTTCCGTCAATTCCGCAGAAGTCCGGGAGGGGTAAAGGTCGCTTAAATCCCATTCGGGTAGATTGGCTAGGGCAGGATTGGTCATGAATTTTGAACTCCGAAACAGGAAACGTCACTCGCTCTACTTAATAGCAAATTATCAACTGACAAGGAAATTGGCATGAGCTGAGGCTACCGGCCTTTGTCGATCCTCCTGCCAGGCTTCGATCCGCATATTAGCAATGCGGCGACCGGGCTTGGTGATCACGGCTTCGGCGTAAGTTACTACCGGTTTCGCGGACCGGAGATATTCGACCGTAATATTGATAATCTTCGGCACCCTGCTCACTTCCTGTGTCGCCAGAAGATGCACAAGTGCCGTACTTTCCAGAAACGCCCCAACAACGCCACCATGGAGTGCCGGTAAAATCGGATTGCCGATGAATTTCTTATCCTCCGGCAGCACACAAATGAACTTGTCATCCGGCGTCTCCAATCTTATGCCAAGAAAGGAGTAGTATGGGATCATATCAAAAATGCGGGTCCAGTTTTTCTCTTTTTTTGATTGTTCGATCGTCGCCACGAACTCTTCAGCCGTCATTCTATCCATAATTTAACCCTCCCCCACAGTGACTTTATTGAGGGCGGCGCCGCTGCTGGATTTCAACATAAAGGTACCAACGCTGTTCGCCACAGGATCGTTAGGGTCCGTATGATAGGCGATGGCGCGGGTGAAGGCTATTTGCTGCGTCGTCTTGTAACAGGTGGCGCGGGTAAACAGCTCTTCACCGGGGATTGCCGGTTTCAAATAGTCGATCCGCAGATCGAGAGTTGCGATGGGCAGATATTTCTGCAACCGCGCGTAAATACACATCCCCGATGCGGTATCAATCAAGGTCGTAATAATCCCGCCATGAAGAATACCATTCACCGGATTTCCGGCGAATCTGTCCTGATAGGGCAGACTGAAGATTACCTCGTCATCATCCATCTCATGAACCTTCATGCCGATTTCGGCACAATGGGGGATACCTGTATCAATAATATTCTGTATTTGAGTGATATCAAACGGCGTCGACATGAAAACTTAACCTTTAAAATAGCCTTTATACCACTCAATGAACTTTGGAATACCATCGCTCAACGTGGTTGTAGGTTCATATCCCACATCCTTGCGGATCGGGTCAATATCTGCAAAAGTTTCTTTTACATCGCCTGCCTGCATCGGCAACATTTTCATCTCGGCTTTGATGCCCAAAGAGGCTTCCAATGCGGCGACCAGATTAAGCAACGGTTCCGATCGATGATTGCCGATATTATAGACCCGGTACGGCGCTTTTCCATCCTCTGGCACCGGCGGATTGGCGAGAACGGCAATAGCGCCGCTAACAATATCGTCAATATAGGTAAAGTCCCGTTTCATATCGCCGTTATTGAAAATGGGGATAGTCTCGCCCCGCAGCATTTTTTCGGTAAAAGTCCAGTAGGCCATATCCGGTCGCCCCCAGGGCCCATAAACCGTAAAAAAACGAAGACCAGTCAGCGGAATGCCGTAAAGATGTGCATATGAATGCGCCATCAGTTCGTTGGCCTTTTTTGTTGCCGCATAGAGAGACACCGGTCGGTCCACCGACTGATCGACAGAGTACGGGAGCTCTTTATTGCCGCCATAAACAGACGACGAACTGGCATAGACAAGATGCTCTAGGTTCTTCAGGTGTCGACAATATTCCAAAATGGTCAAAAACCCGGTGATATTGGAATCTGTATAGTCAAAGGGATGCTCCAGGCTATAACGGACGCCAGCTTGCGCGGCGAGGTGGACAACCTTGGTAATTCCTGGAATTTTTCCTAATGTATCAAATACTTCTTCCCGGTTTTTCAGGTCCATCTTTATGAACTCGAAAGCATTATGTGCGCCCAGTTTTTCAAGGCGTGCTTGTTTCAGGGACACATCGTAATAGCTATTCAGATTATCTACGCCGACGACCGTCTCGCCGGCCGCCATCAATGCCAGTGAAATATGCATTCCCACAAAACCCGCCGCACCTGTTACCAAAACCGTCATTCTTTTTTCCTCAACATCCTAGGTTTTGCCCGGTCCATCAAAAGCATTTTAACGGCGGACAAGTCAAAAAAATTCGGCCAAACCTGATCATAAATATTATATGTCAGTATAATTGACCTTTATTGCAATAGCTGTTAGCGTTATTATATTACGGTTTAGTTAATCAGAGATTAGCGAAAGGTCTCCATCATGCAGTTGGCCAATGTATCCCTCGACGATAAATATGAACTTGAAGACGGACGTGTCTTCCTGACGGGCATCCAGGCGCTTGTTCGGCTACCGCTGATGCAAAAGGCACGGGACCGTGCTGCGGGCCTGAATACAGCAGGATTTATTTCCGGCTATCGGGGGTCGCCATTGGGTGGTTATGATCAGTCTTTATGGAAAATACGCCCGCTTCTGAAACAGAATGATATCCATTTCGAACCCGGTATCAACGAAGATCTCGCCGCCACCGCCGTTTGGGGAAGCCAACAGCTTAACCTGTTTCAGGGCGCCCGATATGATGGCGTTTTTGGTATCTGGTATGGCAAAGGTCCCGGCGTCGACAGAACTGGCGACGTTTTCCGCCATGCCAACAGCGCGGGCACATCAAAGCATGGCGGTGTTCTAGCACTGGCAGGCGACGATCATGGCATCGTTTCATCCTCCATCGCCCATCAATGCGAGCATGATTTTGCAAGTTGGATGATGCCGGTCCTGCATCCTGCCAGTGTTCAGGAAATTCTCGACTATGGTTTGCTGGGCATCGAAATGTCCCGCTATTCAGGGCTTTGGGTCGGTTTTAAATGTATTTCCGAAACCGTT
>NVRR01000068.1 GCA_002732675.1 Sneathiella sp.
TTGGGACCCGCTGATACGCTGGATTGCGGATAGGCATCAGCTAAGCCTGAAAATCACCGATGATGTTGCCCATATCGAGCAGGACCCGGACGTCCTTCAAAAAATGGCGACCGTTGTTGGTGCGCAGGAAGACATGACCTTGGCGCCGCTTTATAATATAACAGCGCTCTGCGGTTCGCTTGTGATTGGTTTGGCGGTTCTGGATGGGCATATAACGGCAGAAACGGCCTTTGAGGCCGGAGAAATTGACGAAACCCACATCATGGAGCAGTGGGGAGAGGATGAGGAAGCGCTGACGCGACGAAAAAATAATAAGGAAAGCCTGATGGCTAGCGTCCGTTTTTTGCAACTATGCGGCATTGTCGCCTGAGGAGGGAATATGCAGGATATTATTCGGCAGCTAGAAGAAAAACGGGCGCAGGCGCGCCTTGGCGGCGGTCAGCGCCGGGTGGAAGCGCAGCATGCCAAAGGCAAGCTTTCAGCGCGGGAGCGCATTACCGTCCTGCTGGACGAAAGATCTTTTGAAGAATGGGACATGTTTGTCGAACATCGTTGCACTGAGTTCGGCATGGAGAATGAGAAGGTTATCGGCGATGGTGTTGTCACCGGTCACGGCACTATCAATGGCAAGCTGGTTTTTGTTTTCAGTCAGGATTTCACCGTCTTCGGTGGTTCTCTTTCTGAATACCACGCCAAGAAAATCTGCAAGGTCATGGATAAGGCCGTACAGGTCGGCGCACCGGTCATTGGTATCAACGATTCAGGCGGTGCCCGCATTCAAGAAGGCATCGACAGTTTGGCAGGGTATGCGGAAGTCTTCCAGCGCAATGTCATGGCCTCTGGTGTCGTGCCGCAGATTTCTGTGATTATGGGGCCTTGTGCAGGTGGCGCGGTTTACTCTCCGGCCATGACCGATTTTATTTTCATGGTGCGCGATAGTTCCTACATGTTTGTAACCGGCCCTGATGTGGTGAAGACTGTCACCAATGAAACGGTAACGGCGGAAGAACTCGGTGGGGCCGGGACCCATACCGGAAAATCCTCAGTGGCGGACAATGCCTACGACAATGACGAGGACGTTCTGAAAGAGGTGCGCCGTCTGGTGGGCTTTCTGCCTGCCAGCAATCTAGAAGGCTCCCCGGTTCGCAAAAGCTTCGATGATCCGGACCGCAGAGAGCCATCTTTGGATACACTTGTCCCCAATAATGCCAACAAACCCTATGATATGGCGGAGTTGGTGGAGAAAATCGTTGATGAAGGCGATTTCTTTGAAATCCAGCCTGATTTTGCCAAAAATATCCTGACTGGCTTTGGTCGTATGGAAGGCCAGACGGTCGGTATTGTTGCCAATCAACCGATGGTGTTGGCAGGTTGTCTTGATATTGATAGCTCTCGCAAGGCGGCGCGCTTTGTTCGCTTCTGTGACTGCTTCAATATTCCCATTGTGACCCTTGTTGACGTGCCGGGTTTCTTGCCGGGGACGTCGCAGGAATATGGCGGGATCATCAAGCACGGGGCCAAGCTGCTCTATGCCTATGCCGAGGCGACGGTGCCAAAAGTGACGGTGATTACCCGCAAAGCCTATGGGGGTGCCTACGATGTGATGTCGTCAAAGCATTTGCGCGGAGATGTGAATTACGCCTGGCCATCGGCAGAAATCGCGGTGATGGGGGCGAAGGGCGCTGTGGAGATTATCTTTCGCTCCGAAATTGGGGATCAGGATAAAATCCAGGAACGTACGGAAGAATACCAAGCCCGTTTTGCCAATCCATTTGTTGCCGGGAATCGCGGATTTATTGACGACGTTATTATGCCAAACAACACGCGGCATCGGGTGGCCGCGTCACTCCGAATGTTGAAAAACAAGCAACTTGAAAACCCGTGGAAAAAACACGGCAACATTCCGCTTTAGGCCTGGGATAAGAGGGAAAAGAATTATGTTCAAGAAAATCCTGATCGCCAATCGCGGTGAAATTGCCTGCCGGGTTATCCGTTCAGCGCAAGCTATGGGGATCAAGACGGTCGCCGTCTATTCCGATGCCGATGATGGCGCCGTGCATGTGCGTCGTGCTGATGAAGCCGTTCATATCGGTCCGTCGCCTGCAGCCGAGAGCTATCTTATCATCGATAAAATTATCGATGCCTGCAAGCAGACCGGCGCCGACGCCGTGCATCCGGGCTATGGCTTTCTGTCGGAAAACCAGGCTTTCGCAAACGCGCTGGACGCAGCGGGCATCGCTTTTATCGGCCCGGGCCAGAAAGCCATTGCCTCCATGGGCGATAAGATCGCGTCCAAGAAACTGGCGTTGGATGCGGGCGTTAATACCGTGCCGGGCCATATGGACCTGATCGAAGATGCCGAACATGCCGTAAAAATCTCGGGTGAAATTGGCTATCCTGTGATGATCAAGGCTTCCGCTGGCGGTGGCGGTAAGGGGATGCGCGTCGCCCATAATGACGACGAGGCTCGTGAAGGTTTTCAATCTGCCAAAAGTGAGGCCATGAGCAGCTTCGGTGACGATCGTATCTTTATCGAAAAATTCGTGGTTGATCCGCGCCATATAGAAATTCAGGTGCTGGCTGACAAGCACGGCAATTGTATTTATCTCGGCGAGCGTGAATGTTCCATCCAGCGCCGCCACCAGAAAGTAATCGAAGAAGCGCCAAGTTCATTTGTCGATGAAGAGCTGCGTAAAGCCATGGGCGAGCAAGCCGTCGCGCTGGCCAAAGTTGTGGACTATCATTCCGCTGGAACAGTGGAATTTATTGTCAGCAGTGATCGCAGTTTCTATTTTCTGGAAATGAATACCCGGCTGCAAGTGGAACATCCGGTAACCGAGATGATAACCGGTGTTGATCTGGTGGAGCAGATGATCCGGATTGCCAACGGCGAGAAACTCAGCCTGAGCCAGGAAGACGTTACCCTTACGGGCTGGGCCATCGAGAGCCGTCTCTATGCGGAGGATCCTTATCGCGGATTTCTCCCCTCTATCGGGCGCCTTAGTCGATATCAGATGCCGACGGGCAAGAATGTTCGGGTCGATACAGGTGTGACCGAAGGCTCGGAGATCACCATGTTTTATGATCCGATGATTGCCAAGCTGGTTACTTACGGCAACACCCGCGATGAGGCCATTGACGAGATGGGCCGGGCGCTCGATGCTTACGAAGTCAAGGGTATCGCCCATAACATCAATTTTCTGAATGCGGTTTGTGCACATCCGCGGTTTCGGTCGGGGAATATCACCACCGGGTTTATTGCCGAAGAATATCCTGATGGATTTGGGGGTGCCGAGCTGGATGAGGACGCCTACCAGAAATTGGTTGCCGTTGCGGTTCTCGTTGAACTCCGGCATTGCGCGCGAAGCAAGAAAAATGTTGCCCGGAAAGCGGGCGCAGACTGGATTGTCAGTGAAGGCAGGGAAAAATCAACAGCCGTGCGTGCGTCAGATGTCAAAGGCGGTATCGACGTGGAGATTGACGGGCGGACTATTGCGGTTCGAAGCAAATGGATGCCGGGCAAGCGTTTGGTGAAATCAGAGGTCAACGGCCAAAAAATCATTGCTCAACTGTCGCTTTCCAATGGAAATGTGTGTCTGACCCACGCTGGCGCGATACTGGATTTCACGGTTCAACGGCCAGAAGTTGCGAAGCTTGCCGAGCTGATGCCGGTAAAAGTAGCGCCGGATATGTCAAAATACCTCCTCTGTCCGATGCCAGGTATGATTGTCGCCGTTCATGTGGAGGAGGGCGAAGAAGTGAAAGCCGGGCAGGCACTTGCCGTCGTCGAGGCCATGAAGATGGAGAATATCCTGCGGGCGGAGCAGGATGGGGTTGTTGGCGCTGTTAACGCCAAAGCAGGCGATACGCTTGCCGTAGACGAGATCATACTCGAATTTGAATAAGAGCTGAGCCTAAGGGTGCAGGCGGCCTCTGATACCGTCTTCAAGAAAGACCTTTTCAAAGCTCTGCCGGAGTTCGATATCGAACTCCGGCAGGCTTACGGGAAGACCGAGATCGACAAGCGACGTTACGCCATGCTCTGAAATGCCGCAGGGGACGATACCGCTATAATGGCTTAAATCCGGATCGACGTTGATTGATATTCCGTGGAAACTGACCCATCGACGAACGCGCACGCCAATTGCGGCAATTTTGTCCTCGCGGGAACCACGGCCTACCCAGACACCAACCCGCCCGTCGCGTTTTTCACCCTTCACCTGATACTGGGCCAACACGTCAATGATCCAGCTTTCCAGGTCATTGACGAATGCTCGCACATCGGAATTACGTTTTTTTAAATCCAGAAGGACGTAGGCAATGCGCTGCCCCGGGCCATGATAGGTATATTGACCGCCCCGACCGGCATTATATACCGGAAAACGATCCGGTGCTTTCAAGTCGGAAATATCGGCGCTGGTGCCAGCTGTATAGAGGGGTGGATGTTCGAGCAGCCAGACGAGTTCTTTCTCACTACCTGAGAGAATTCCTGCAACCCGTTGTTCCATAAATAGAAGTGATTCTTCGTATGGTATCAGCTCGTCTGATATTTTCCATTCTACGTCATGCATGGCTGATATATAGCAGGTCTCCGGCAAACGGCAATAAGCGGACGGCGGATACTAGAGGGGCTGACACTGAACGCGTTAACACAGTCTTAACCCTGTTTCGCGATACTGTCCTCAAGGCATTTTTTTTAGGGGCTTGGAACGATAATGGATGATAAGGCAATTGAAGGTGTGGAGGTTGAAATCTCGGTGGTTCTGGGAAAAGCCGTCATGCCGATACATCAACTGTTGAAAATGGGTCGGGGAGCGGTTATCGAACTCGATGCCAACGCCGACGATGATGCTGTGGTTCTCGCCAATAATAAGCCTATTGCCTACGGGGAAATTATCATCGTTGATGATAATATCGGAGTATCGATCACCGATAGCATCAAAAATAGTCTCCAGAATTTTTAAAATTCAGCAATAGTTCATTCTGTTGTTGCACAGGCGGCAAACATTTGTTATTCCCGTGCACGATTGTGCGGCCGTGGCGGAATTGGTAGACGCGCAGCGTTGAGGTCGCTGTCCGGTAACACGGGTGGAAGTTCGAGTCTTCTCGGCCGCACCATTAGACAAATCAGGCGAATAATCGCTTGATTTTTTGCCCTAAGGTATTGAAGGGTAAAGATGTCTTGGGAGCTCTATAACCGTCATTGTGGCAGTATAAGCGGCCCGGAAAATACCAGTTTGTGCACTAATTTCTTCAGGCTAAATACACCGGAAGACCATATTCTATAAGGGTTAGCGAGGAAGCGGAGCTAAAATTCTAGGCGCCGGACTCTAAGCCCTAGGCCTCGAACCCCTTCTGCTTTAACAGATAAACGCCGGAGATGCGCCAGCTGTTGTCCTTTTGCCGCTCAAATGTGTAGAGGGCGGACCAGGGGATACCGTTCGGGCCAAGAATACTGACAATTTGCGTCGGGGTTCCTTGTTTCAACTCCGCCAGACCAAATTCGAAATATTTGGGCCGATAGACTGGCCGGTAAGTCTGTTTGACCATCGTCATAAAAACACTGGGATCCCTAAAAACCTGCTGAATCCGCGGCGAGGCAAAAGCAAATGCCGCATCAGCGTTATCTTTGCGAAAGGCTGTTATCTGGGCGGAAATAATGCTCTGGAAACGGGCCTTGTCTGCGGCTGAAAGACCCTCTGCCGCTGCGGGGATTAAAGTGCTGATCCAGATCAGTCCTACCGCGAGGGCGAATGTTTTTATTGTTTTCTGGATCATTAGTGGCCTCGCATAGTTACTGGTTTTTTGGATCATCCGGATTTAACACATATATATTTCTTAACTCATTACGGTAAATCTGGTTCACAGGGGGCGAAAAGGCAAATTATTCCCTATTGATTTCCATCAATTCGGGCCCGGTATAGCATGTTATGCTGGCGTCAGATTTCTTTTGAAATATGGGAGATATCATGTTTTCTAAACCCTCATTGATGACCCGCGTTGCCATTGGCAAAACCATTGGTTTGATTGTTGGCCTGTTTGGGTTTTTTCTGCTGCCATATTTTTCGCCTGAAAGCGATCCATTGCTGCGTTGGGGGGTGCTGTTCTGGTATATCACCGTCGGCGCCGTTATCGGTGTCTATGGCGTGTTTATCTGGCACCCCGTCCTGCACCTGCCGATGCCCTGGTGGTTTCGGGCACCGCTAATCGGCGGCTGGATGAACTTTGTTTTGACCTTCTTCGCCTATGACGCTTTTCAAAGCATGATCATCTCGATATTCGGAGAAGACTTTATTTTTGGCTCGCCATTCTGGTTTGTTCTGGAGGGCGCCATTGTCGGGCTGATTATGGGTTTCTTCGCCACTCGGTTTGGCGGAGAGGGCCGGGAGACCGTCGATGTACCGACGACCTGATCCCGGTATTTCGCCTTAGTTCTGTTTGGCGATTTCCCGTTCAACGGCGTCCAGTCGGTCTTTGCCGAAGAACATTTCATCACCGACGAAAAATGTCGGAGCACCAAAATTCCCACGCTCCACCGAGGCGCTGGTGTTCTGGATCAGGATATCCTTTATCCCCTGTTCCTGCGTCCGTTCCAAAATATGGGCACCATCCATGCCAGCGCCATTGAGGGCGCTTACGAAGACATCGGGATCATCCATTTTAAGCCCATCTTCCCACATATGGGAATAGACCGCATCGACGTATTTATCCAAAAAGCCCTCGTCCTCTGCGACGATGGCACCGCGCATGAGTGCCACTGTGTTCACCGGAAAATTCGGGTTCATTTGGAATTTTATCAGGCCATGGTCTTCAATAAAGCGGGCTATTTCTTTCCGCATATAGTCCTGTTTATGCAGCACGTTGGCAAACTGTATCATCGGCGGTTGATTGTTGGTGAGTTTGAAGACACCTCCCAGAAGAATAGGGACATAGACAAACTCTGCGTCTGCCCGCTTGGCGATGTCGGGGAGAAGTTTATGGCAGAAATAGGTATTGGGACTGCCGAAATCGAAGTGAAACTCAACCTGAACCGTCATTTTTTCTTCCTTTTTATTTTTTCGTTGAACAGCCCTCCGTTTCCGTCTGGACGTTGGCACGAAAATAGACAACATTAGGGAGAGCAATCTGTCAAAATAAAAAATTAGAAAAAGGAGGCTGAATATGAACGATATGTCTGAACTACAGGCTGGTTTCTCAGCAATGACCGACGGTACTGCCGAGGATTATAAGATTATCTCCGATAATTTCAAAAGTTATTCAAAAAGATTGCCGGACCGGGTTCTGGAGCATTTAGTGCTGCTGAAAGGCGATTTCGGCGGATTTGCCATTGACCGGCTGGAGCATTCCTTGCAAACCGCGACGCGAGCGCATCAGGATGGTCAGGATGAGGAATATGTGGTGATGGCGCTGATGCATGACATCGGCGACACGCTGGGCACCTTTAATCATGCGGATATTGCCGCCGCGATGATGAAGCCGTTTGTGTCCGCAAAGCTCCACTGGATAATGGAGCAGCACGGCGTTTTTCAAGGTTATTATTTCTTCCACCATATTGGTCTCGACCGTGACATGCGTGAGAAATTCCGGGGCCATGAGCATTTCGAAGATTGCGCTCATTTCTGTGAGTCCTATGATCAGGCGGCGTTTGATAAAACGTTCGAATCTGCTCCGCTCGCATTCTTTGAGCCCATGGTTCGTCGCGTCATGGCTTCCCCGAAGCAGTCCATATATGTGATGGAATAAGGCGCCTAACGTCCTGTCGGCACGATAGGAGTGGTCTGCGCACGTGCGATCTGTAGCTCACGATGGGAAATATATGTCGCCGCGCCAACGACGAGGCCGCCGCCAATGAAGACGTAGGGATCCAATGCCTCGTTAAACAACAGCATGCCCAGTAACGCCGCCCAGATGAGCTGGAGGAAGCCAAGGGGTTGCGTGACTGTAATAGGGGCCGCTTGAAAGGCCTTCGTCATGGTGAAATGGCCCGTTGTTGCAATTAGGGCGGTGAGTGCCAGCCAGGCAATCTCGTCCATGGTTGGCGGCCGCCATTGCCAGATGGCACCGGGGAGCAGGACAATTGTGCAGCTAATGGACAGCATTCCGACAATGATGGAGGAGCTTTGCGTTGCAGACAGCTTTTTTGCGATGATGAATGAAGTCGCGAAAAGCGGCGCTGCACAAAGCTGCGCCAACTGTCCGAGGCTAATTTCCTGAAAACCCGGTCGCAAGATGATCATAGCGCCGACAAAACCGCACAGAACGCCGGCAATGCGCCGCATATGCAGTTTTTCCCCCAGAAAAACTGCGGCGCCAAGGGTGACAAAAATGGGCGCAACATAGCCGATGGCCACAACCTCGGCGATCGGGATACGGGCCATGGCATAAAACCACAGCATAACGCCGATCCCATGGACCAGTCCGCGCACGGCATAGAGCCGGCTGGTCGCGGCCTTTGGTATGCCATTCCAATGGCGGATGACCAACGGCAGGATTATCAGACTGCCCAAAAAATAACGGATAAAAGCCGCCTCAATCGCTGGCATAGTGGAACCGAGATGGCGGACAATCACGGTAACACCCACGAATAGGAAACTGGTAATAATCATCCAGACGACACCTTGAAGGGTTTTGCTCTGTTTGAGCATTTGGGGGACGGGCATCGGTTGGCCTTTTTTATTCTTATTTTTGGTGGCGCGAAAAATTCCAAATGATCGCCAGGTGGGTATCATGGCTGTTCTTAGGTCGACGAATAGACAACTGTATCACAATTTGGCGGGATGTCGCGGACGCACTGGGAATCAAATATGGCCCTATCATAAATTATACTTTTCATTGTGATCCTTGGCAGGCTTTTTCGAGGGGCGTCATTTTTTGCCGATAATAGCGTCATAACTATATGTAATTGTTTGAAAATATTGAATTTTGTGTTCGGAATTCTGGAAATTTTATATACAAATGTTCAGAGTTTATTAGGAAGTGACAATTACAGTTGTAAAGGAAAAACATCGGCTAATTGCATTACTTTTGAAACGATTTTGGACTAAATGGCAATAATTTCAGCTTTTTTCCATCCGAGCCTGATTGTATTTGCGGCGGTTTTCTGTATCCCCGTATTTCTGTTCCGGCGTCGCAAGCGCATGTCCAGCGTCGACAAGGGGTATCATTTCATGATGTGGGGTGTATCGATCATCTCGCTTGGTACCTTCACAGATTATATGATGGAAGTGGTGCTGGAGCTTAATGCCTCGAGCATGCAGGAATTTCCATATGTGGTTGAATATCAATCTGCAACGGCGGTTTGTTTCTATTTGCCGGGCTGTCTTCTGGTTGCCAAAGGGCTGTCGTCCTGGCTGCCCGCCATTCAACGGTTAAGCACGGAGATTATGCTGCGTAAAGAAACCGAGGAGCAGCTGATCCAGGCGAAAACTGTTGCTGACAGTGCCAACGCGACGAAATCGCTATTCCTCGCCAATATGAGCCATGAATTGAGGACACCGCTGAACGCCATTCTGGGGTTTTCAGACATCTTGAAAAACGAGTCTTTTGGTGCCATTGGATCGCCTATTTACAAGGAATATTCGCAGGATATTCATTCTTCGGGTCGGCATTTGCTTGATTTGATTAATGATATCCTTGATGTGGCCAAAATTGAGGCTGGAAAGCTCCAATTGAAGGATGAGGTGCTGGATATCAGGCCGGCGATTGAAACCTGCACGAACATGCTGGCGCTGACAGCAACCGAGGCCGACGTGCATATCGTCGTTGATATCGCAGAGGGTTTGCCGTTCCTATACGCGGACGAAACCCGGCTACGGCAAATTGTCTCGAACTTGTTGTCAAATGCCATCAAATTCACCAATCCTGGCGGCACGGTCACATTGCACGCCGGGCAGAATAATCGCGGGGGTATTTTTATTTCCGTCGCTGATACGGGTATCGGGATCGCTGACGAAGATATCGAAAATGCCCTGTCGCAATTTGGGCAAGTGGACGACCGGTATTCCCGTAATGCCAACGGCACCGGCCTTGGTCTGCCTCTGGTTCAACTCATCACTGAGGAACATGGGGGCCTGTTTGAGTTTTCGAGTGAGCTGCAAGTTGGAACCACCGCCGTCATTCATTTCCCCGCCGGAAGGACCCGAGCCCGGGGCAATCCGGTAGAAAGTGAATTTGGGCAGAGTGATGTCTTCGCAAAAATTGCGGGATAGCTGCTTTTCACGCTCGCCTTTGTTCTCCTCTCTTTTTCGCATTTTCATTCTCGCGTTCTGTCACTGCAACGGGAACTTTCCTGTCCATAAAAAGACTGCCATGTTTTGTGATTTCCGTTACAGTGGTCGTCAATCGGTATTAGGCTAGCAATAGTAGACACAATGCTTATGGGGACGCAGGTGAGAAAACTCTGGATGATGGTAATACCTCTTGTACTCAGCGTCGCTTGCGATCAAGAGGAGCAGGCGGTGGAGCAGATACGGGCAATTAAGCCCTTTGCGGTAACGGAACCCTCAAGCGGGAATATTCATTTTTATCCCGGCACAATTGATGCGGCGGACAGTTCGGGGCTTAGTTTTCGCATCTCTGGAACTGTCTTGACAGTTGATGCTAAGCTCGGCGACGAGGTTGCCAAGGGTCAAGTCCTTGCGACATTGGATAAAGAGCCCTATCAGCTCGATTTGCAGGCGACGGAGGCAGAATTTCAAAAGGCTAATTCCAGCTATACCGAAGCCAAGAACAATTTCGAGCGGCAATCAGAGCTTTTTACCAAGGGCTGGATCAGCAAGGCGGCGCTGGACCAGGCTCAGTCCTCTATGGCTAACACGAAAAGCCAGATAAGTTATGCCAGCTCTCGTGTCTCCCAAGCCCAAAGAAATCTTTCTGATACGACCCTTGTCGCGCCTTTTGCCGGTATTATTGGCACCAAGACGATTGATCCATTTGTCGATGTGACGGCGGGTCAGAAAATAATGACGGTGGAATCCGCCGAGGCATTCGAGATTACTATTTCTATTCCAGAGAAATTTATCTCTCGCGTCACCCTTGGGATGCCAGCGACAATTACATTTCCAGCAGTTGAAGGCTCGACCCTGGATGGTCGCATTACAGAAATCGGGCGGGTCGCCAGCTCGGCAAATATCTTTCCGGTAAAGGTAAGCCTGTCTTCTCCACCGACGAGCATACGCGGAGGTATGACAGCCGAAGTCAAACTGCTTTTTGCGACAGACAACAGCAAGAACGGATATTATATCCCTCTGATCGCGATTTCCCCCGGGGATGACGCTGCGGAAGGCTATGTCTTTGTCTTTGACCCTGAAACATCGACGATCAAGAAAACACCGATTGCCGGGGCAACGGTGCGCGATAACATGATTGGTGTTAGCGGCGTAAAGGCCGGTGATGTCATCGCATCGGCCGGGGTCTCGTTCCTGAATGACGGGCAAAAAGTGAAACTCATGCAAGCAAAACCAGAGTAGATTTAGCCATGAGCATTACGGAATTTTCCATCAAAAACTCGCGGGTCACCATCCTTGCGATCCTGGGTATTCTCGTCACCGGTATTCTCGTGTTTGCGAGTTACCCTAGCCGGGAAGATCCTTCCATCGTTATTCGAGCGGCGCAAATAACGACGCAGTTTCCCGGCATGTCGCCTGAGCGCATTGAAGCGCTGATTACCCAGCCCCTGGAAGAGAAAATTCGGGAAATTCCTGAAGTTAAGACCATCATCTCTGATTCCCAGACCGGAGTGTCGCTGATCAAGATCGAGATCCGTGACAGTATCACCGATTTGGCGCCGGTATTTCAGGACCTGCGTAACAAGATGACTGATATCGCACGGGACATGCCGGAGGGAACTTTCGGACCGATCGTCAATGATCAGGTTGGCCTGACGGCGCTGGCGACAATTGCGCTATGGAGCGACGGTTTTTCAGTCTCGGAAATGCAGAATACGGCCGAGGAAATCCGCAATCAGCTCTACGCAGTGGAGGGGATCAAGAAGGTCGAGCTATTTGGGGTGCAGGAGGAGCGGATTTTCCTCGAAATCTCCCGGATAAAAGTTGCCGAATATGGCATTGATTTGACCGTTATCGTCGATACCCTTCGCCAGCAGAATATAATCCTGCCAGGGGGCAATGTCGATGCGGACGGGCAGACCGTTATTCTGGAGCCGAGCGGCAATTTCGAAAGCGTTGAAGACATCAAGAATGCATTGTTCTCGATATCCGAAAACAATGATCTCGCGCGTTTGTCAGACATTGTAGATGTCCGGCGCGGATATGTGGAACCTCCGACCGCTCCC
>NVRR01000069.1 GCA_002732675.1 Sneathiella sp.
GCGGGAAATGGTGACCAGCGTTTATGTACCGAAAATTGTTCGCATCAAGCTCGGAAAAAGCAGGAAGATGGCGTCGGCGCTCACGTTTGTGGCTGATCCATCCCATGAGCAATATTGCGGCAAGCCGTCACTTGAAGACGCGGCGCGGATTATTGCGAAAGCTCATGGACGTGGCGGCCCCAATCTTGATTATCTAGAAAGTACCATAGAACATCTGGATGCATTCGGCATTGCCGACGGCCCGCTTCATAAAATTATGGCTTTGATCAAGGCCGAGGCCTAACTGCATTTGGAATAACCGCAAGATGTGCAGGTATCGCACCCTTCGGATTTCAACAGAGCCGCTTCACCGCATTGCGGGCATTGTCTTAATAAGCCTCTATTCGGACGTGCTTCTCCGGCGGCCATGGCTTTCGGTACGGCGACATCATCCGCGTCGCCGTTCTGGGCAGGGGGCGGTAAAAATCCGATTTGAATCATATGGGTTTCAATCACGCCGCCAATGGCCGCCAGCAGGGAGGGGACATATTTGCCCTTTACCCAGGCGCCACCGCGCGGATCAAACACGGCCTTCAACTCCTCCACCACGAAGCTGACATCGCCGCCGCGCCGGAATACGGCCGAAATCATGCGGGTCAGCCCGACAGTCCAGGCGAAATGCTCGACATTTTTGGAGTTGATGAATATCTCGAACGGACGCCGCCGCCCATCCTGTATGATGTCGTTAAGTGTTATATATATGGCGTGATTACTCTCGGGCCAGCGGAGTTTATAAGTTTGTCCGGGCAATGTCCCCGGTCGGTCCAGCGGCTCTGTCATATAGACGATACCGCCAGCTTCAAAACTGTCGGCAGGCTTGGTATAGGGAACGTTCAGTGGGAGGGCTTTTTGCGCGTCATCGCTCTGTTCCGGGCTGACCTCCAACACAGCACCGGTCACGTCATTGGGACGGTAGGTGGTGCAGCCCTTACAGCCCAGCTCATAAGCCTGGATATAGATATTCTTAAAATTCTCAAAGCTGATATCTTCAGGGCAATTGATGGTTTTCGAGATAGAGCTGTCGATATATTCCTGCACGGTGGCTTGCATACGCACATGATCTGGCGGCGTGAGGACTTGTGCATCGACGAAGGCGGCGGGCAAGGGGGCATCCTCGCCTTTTAGGCGACGAAAAAGCCGAAGCGCATAGTCGGTTACTTCTTCGGCCTTGCGGCTGCCGTCGGGCATTAACACATTGCGGGTATAGGAAAAACTAAAGACCGGCTCCAAGCCACTGGAAATATTATCGGCCAGCAACGAGATCGTGCCCGTCGGCGCAACAGAGGTTACGAGAGAGTTGCGAATGCCGCTTTTGGCAATGGCATCGCGGATATCCTTATCCAGCGCGCGTATGGTTTCGCCGGCGAGATATTTATCTTTGTCGTAAAGCGGGAAGGCGCCTTTTTCAGCCGCGAGATCGACGGAGGCCATATAGGCGGCACGCTGAATACCTGCCATCCATTCTTTAGTCAGCGTCACCGCTTCGTCTGATCCATAGCGAACACCGCACATTATGAGGGCATCAGCGAGGCCTGTAATACCAAGACCTATGCGTCTTTTGGCGATTGCCTCATCGGCTTGTTCCGGCAAAGGGTAGCCTGAAACATCAACCACGTTATCCATCAGACGCACGGCGTCCCTGACAACGGTATCAAGAAGCTTCACATCTATTTTTGCCGCCTCTTCGAACGGCTCTGTGATCATCGTCGTGAGATTGACGGACCCCAACAGGCAGGCGCCATAAGGCGGCAGCGGCTGTTCACCGCAGGGATTTGTGGCTGTAATGGTTTCGCAATAGCTCAGATTATTACGGGCATTGATACGGTCGATGAAAATGACACCAGGCTCCGCATAGGCGTAAGTGGCGCGCATAATCTCGTCCCATAACTCACGGGCCTGAATAGTTTTATATAGAGTGCCATCGAATTTCAGCTCCCAGGCGTCATCCTTTTTAAGCGCCGCCATAAAGGCGTCGGTGACAAGGACGGACAGATTGAACATCCGAAGCCGACCAGGATCCTGTTTGGCCCTGATAAAGTCGAGAATATCTGGATGATCGCAGCGCATGGTCGCCATCATGGCGCCGCGGCGTGACCCGGCACTCATGATCGTGCGGCACATGCTGTCCCAAACGTCCATGAAGCTCAGCGGTCCGGACGCGTCGGAACCCATGCCATGCACTGGCGCGCCTTTCGGCCGTAATGTCGAGAAATTATACCCGATGCCGCCGCCTTGCTGCATGGTCAGTGCCGCTTCTTTCAGATTATCGAAGATCGACGACATGTCATCGGAAATATTGCCCATGACGAAGCAGTTAAACAGGGTAACCCGGCGTTTTGTTCCGGCACCGGAAAGAATGCGCCCGGCGGGCAGGAATTTATAGCCTTCCAGCAGGCTGTAAAAGCGCTTCTCCCACTTCTTGGGGTTTTTTTCAGGCGCGGCCAAAGCTTTGGCAACGCGCGACCAGGTATCTTCAATCGAGCGCTCTCTGACACTGTCATCGGCAGTTTTATGCCGGTATTTCATATCCCATATCTGCTGAGAAATAGGGGCGACAGGTGACATACGGGTACTTTCCAGGCTAAATTCAGTTTATCTTATAAATATAGTCTGAAATCATGCCTGAACAAAATTTATTGTTCGTTAAATGGCTTTAATGAGCGTCATATCAGGTATTCTTCGCGTCCCTCCGCCACCAATTTCGCTGTTCCCTCCTCGATGCGGGATTTCAGTTCTGTCATAAAAACCTTGCGATCGAGCCCTGCGTCAATCGGCGGCAGAAATTCTATGACCATCTTGCCGGGGCGACAGAGAAAGCTTTTCCGGGGCCAGAACAAGCCTGTATTGAGCGCAACAGGTGTCACGGGCCGCTTCAATTTTGAATAGAGAGCCGCGATCCCGGGCTGGAAGGGGAGGTCACTATCGACAGCGGCGCGCGTTCCTTCCGGAAAAATGATGATGGGCCTATTATCTTTAAGGGCTTGTGCAGACTGCGCCAGCATGCTTTTAAGCGCCGCTGCCTGACCTTTGCGATCCACGGCGATCATCTGGGTTTTGCGGCAATACCAGCCGTAAACTGGAATATTGAGGAGTTCTTTTTTGATGATCACCGCCGGATCGCGCGTGATGCTGTGGAAGATCATTGTCTCGAACGCGGACTGGTGCTTGCAGGCAATGAGAGCCGCGCCGTGGGGAAGGTTTTCTTCTCCCCGTATTTCGATACGAAGATCGCAAATGTGACGCAGCAGAAAAATAATCCCGTTGGTCCAGATGGTCTGGCCACGAACAATCCAGATCTTGTCGACGGCAAGCATTGGCAGGAAGGCCAGATTCATGATCACCGACCACAGAAAGAAGCAGATAAAAAAGCCGATAGATCTGATTTGCGTCACGCGGCACCCTTGCTTGTGTCGGCCTCCTCAAAGTGCGCCCGGACGAGACTGAAGAGATACTTATTAAATTCTCCGGACACAATCAGCATTGTGTTCGCACTTGTCCACCATTTCTGTAAATCAAGTGTGGTGCTCTCGACCGGGTAAGGGAGCAACGTTGCATCTGGGAGCCGCCGTTTCAATTCCACGAGACTGCGGGGCATATGATAGGCGCTAGTGACAATCAGCAGGCGGCCAAATTCGTTGGAGGTTGCCCAGCGTGCAGTCTCCACCGCATTGCCGACAGTGTTCTGGGCGATACGGCCGAGATCAACACAGCAATTCATAAGCTCCTCGCTTTGGCCTGTCGCCTGACGCAATGTTTCGCGGGTGACTTTCGCATTGACCCCGGACACCAGCAGCCGCGATCCAGCGCCGCTCTTTAACAAATGGAACCCGGCGTTAAGCCGTGCCGGAGTGCCGGTCAGAATGACAATCCCGCCGGCTTTTTCCGTTGGCTCACGGCCGGGTATCTGAACTTGCTGCATATAGGTCAGGAAGGCACCGATCCACATGAAGACCAGGGCAACAACTATTATCAGTATTGATCTGGAGGGCAACGTCATCAACTCAGGCCTTCTCATCCAGAATAAAGCGGACGGCTTCGGATAAATTTGCGGCAACCCGGACCGGCAGCAGGTCCCTATCAAGGCCGGCGGCCTGTGTTGCTGCACCTTTCCCTGTGCGTACCAGAATGCGGCGGCAGCCCGCAGTTTTGGCCGCTTTCATATCCCCCGCCGTGTCGCCGATAAGAACGGCGTCGTTCGCCCGCACCCTAAATTTTTCGAGAGCCGCGCGCACCATGCCCGCGCCGGGTTTACGCATTTCTGTCGCGGCCCAAGGGGCGTCCGGTGCGACAAATATATAATCCACATGCCCGCCGACAGCACTAAGGCCTGCGTGCAGTTTTCCGTGGATCTCTGCAAGTCGCTCTTCATTAATCAGACCGCGACCGATACAGGACTGATTGGTGACAATCACGACTTTATATCCATGGCTGTTAAGTCTCGCGACAGCTTCAAGGGAGCCGGGAATGAACACAAGTTCTTCTGGCGTCTTCACGAAATCGGGGCGGTCCTCATTGAGTACGCCATCTCTGTCGACCAGCACCAGCATATTACATCATCCGGCTGAGAGATTGCAGAACGACCCGCCGCACCGTATAGCGGGTCAGCAGCGCGACAAATACAGGCAGAAGAGCCAGAGTAACCAATCCTTTCCATCCAAGAGCCAGAGGCGGCAGCATGGAGGCATCCAGTGAACCCACGAGGTAATTAAAAATAAACATCACAATAATGGCAACCATAAGACCGGGCAGGGCCCCCAGCAAGCTCAGACGGGAAAAATAATTCTGAAACTGCTCCGCAATATACTTATCCCTGGCGCCGATCAGATGCAAAACCTGTATCACGTCCGAATGCATAATGAGGCCGGTACGGACGGCGAAAATGACAATAATTACCGTCACGATGCCGACAAGTAACATGACACTCGCCGCTAAAAATTGCACTGAGCGACCGAGCAGGACCATCTTGTCAAGCCAGGGGCGGTGGGTGTCGAGCGTCGCGCCCGGTACCGCGGCTGCCAGTTTTTCATTGAGGGCGAGAAGATCAATGGCGCTGTCGTCCTCAATTATGATTTCGATCAGGCGCGGGATGGGCAGCTCCTTGATAATATCGTTTTTCCCAAGAAACGGCTCCAGAAGCTCAAGGGTTTCTTCCAATTCAATCGGCCGAGCCGCTTGTACGCCAGGCGTTTCCGAGAGGAGCTTGACCGCATCCGAGGTTTTCTTGTCCAGGTCAGCGGTTGGATCATAAGCGATTTCCGCGGTCAGGTTGCCCGTCAGGGTTTCCGACCAGTCGCTGATGGCATCGCTCAAGGAAAATAGACCGCCGATCGCCATTGCGGCGAGGAAAACCATCGCCGATATCACCACCGGCAGGTAGCGGCTCGACACATCTTTCTCAAGCTGAAGCTCTGCCGATTTTCCAAAAATCGGGATCATCCGTTTGCCTCGCTGAAGCTATCAGGGATACTTGCTGCGGAGCGCGACGACAACTGTCCATCTTTTAAATACATAACCGGATTGCCAAAGCGCTGGATCAGGCCCAGATCATGGGTGGCAACGACAACGGTCGTGCCGATTTTATTGAGTTCCAAGAAGAGGTGCATCAGGCGGAGGCCCATCTCCGCGTCCATGCTCCCTGTCGGCTCGTCGGCAATCAGCAATTGCGGCCGGTTGATGACGGCGCGGGCAATGGCCACCCGTTGCTTCTCTCCGCCCGACAATGTGCGTGGTTTGGCATCGACCTGATTGCCGAGCCCGACCCAGTCGAGCAGTTCCGCCACATGGTCGTAAATCTGTTCGTCCTTGGCGCCAGCGATCTTAAGGGGAAGTGCCACATTTTCAAGGGCGGATAGATGATCGAGCAGACGAAATTCCTGATAGACGACACCAATTTTTCGTCTGAAGCCCGGCAGGTCATCCCGCTTCAATGTAGAGACTTCCCGATTGAACAGGGTCACAAGACCGCGGCTTGGCCGATGGGAGAGCGCCAGCAGCTTCAACAGTGAGCTTTTGCCCGCGCCGGTCGGACCGGTGAGAAAGTGAAAAGACCCGGGACGCAAATGGAAGCTGATATCCCGTAAAACCTCGGGCCCCATACCATAGCGCATGCCTACATTTTCGAACCTGACCAATCAATCCTCCGTAAAAAATAAAATAACACTAAACTAAGATAGATTTATCAGCCAGTCTTGTGCATGTCTAAGCAAACGCCTATAAAAAAGAAAGTATAAACAGTGAGCTGATTTCCCTAGTCAATGATTTTAACTTGTTCAACATGCTCGACGCGTTATTCGATCGATCCTATTTCGATCCCGGCGGAGGGGCGCGCGGTTAAATGCGCGAAATGTGGTCATAAATGGCGGGAATTCCCCCCGGGCGACATGCTGAAACCCGTTTCTGAAGTCCTTGATGACGAGGATAATGCTGACGCCCCCGCTGCGGAAACTTCGGAAGGCCTCAGTATTGAACAGATGACGGCGAGCCAGCCAAGCTCTGTCCAGCGTGCGGGGCTTCCGAAAAAAAGAAAATGGATCGGATGGCTAGTGCTGATCCTGGTGGTTGTGGCTATCGGACTGGTCGGATTTTACGGGCGCAATTTTGTTGTCCAGATCTGGCCGGACAGCGCAAAATTTTATCAGTCTTTGCAAATTGATGTGGAGACAACCAATAATCTGGGCTTGGAAATACATGATTTGCAAACTAAATCGGTTCTGCAAAATGGTGTGACTACATTGACAGTGACAGGGGTAGTCAAGAATATCACGGAAGAGCCGCAGCCCATGCCACGGATCGGTGTCGCCCTGATCGATGAGATGGGTGAGCGGGTTTATAGCTGGACGACGACGGTTGAAGCGCGGGAAGTGGAGCCCTGGGGGCAAGTTGAATTTTCCACCAGCATGAACCAGCCTCCAGAAGACGCAAAGAATGTCAAAGTTGATTTAATCGAAATCGGCAAATAGCGGACAGTGCCTGTTATGGACAGACACGGAGCGAGCAGAACGGGAGCAAACATGGCGGAGACAAAGCCGCAAATAGAAATTCTGTACGGAAGTGCGGATATCGCGAAGCGCAATGAGGAGTTGGCTGAAGAGATCGCGGCGGATATGGGCTCCGATATATTGGTGATCGCAGTCTTGAAGGGAAGTTTCGTGTTCGCCGCGGATTTAATCCGGGCGTTGCATCATGCTGGCGTACAGCCGCAAATCGATTTCATGGCGTTGTCGTCCTATGGTGATAGATCCATCAGCAGCGGAACCGTTGTTATCACCCGCGATATTGTCGATACGGTGAAAGGCCGCAAAGTTTTGCTGATTGATGATATTTTGGAATCCGGACGGACAATGGATTTTGCCAAAAATGAGCTCATCGCGCGCGGGGCTGAGGCTGTGAAGACCTGCCTGATGCTGGATAAAAAAGGTAAACGGGTGAACAATTTCGAAGCGGATTTTGTTGGCTTTGATTGCCCGGACCTTTTCGTCATTGGCTATGGCCTTGATTACGCTCATTATTACCGCGAACTTCCCTATATCGGCTATATTGTGCAGAACTGAACGGGATAAACGAGATGGCGCGTATTTTAATTGCAGAAGATGAAGCCGCCCTTCGGGAGTTTATCAGCCGGGCACTCACTCATTTTGGCCATGACGTGACAGTTGTTGAAGACGGGGCGGAGGCTCTCGCCTTGTTGCAGACAGGAGCAAGCTTTGATTTGCTGCTGACCGATATCGTGATGCCGGTCATGGACGGAATTGCGCTTGCTTTAAAAGTGAGCAAGGAAAACCCGGATTTGAAAATCCTCATGATGACCGGCTACGCGGCGGAGCGTCAGCGGGCCCATAATCTCGATATGCTCATCCATGAAGTCATCGCCAAACCATTTACCCTGGACGAAATCTGCGCCAAGGTAGAGGTAGCACTGGCAAGCGAGGCCGGTCCATCTGTCGGCGTTACAACGTTCGATGCGGGTCTGATCTCGAAGAATTGAATTGCCCAGCCTTTTCCTGTGGTACGATATGGCTGGAGGGAAGTGGGCTTGGATAACCGGAAATTACTGAAAATAGGAATTGTTGGCAGCGTCATTGCGGCGCTTTGCTGCTTCACGCCGATCTTGGTCATTCTGTTCTCTGTCCTCGGGATCAGTGCATTTATCGGAATTCTGGATATTGTTCTCCTTCCAGTACTGGCTTTCTTTTTGTTATTGACCCTTTTTGCGTATCTCCGACGCCGTAAGGCGCGCGCGTAATGACAGTCCTGACATCAACAATCACCTGCCCCGAATGTGGCCATTCCGAGCTTGAATCCATGCCGACGAATGCCTGCCAATATTTTTATGATTGCAAAAGCTGCGCCGTGTTATTGAAGCCACTTATGGGCGATTGCTGTGTCTTTTGCTCCTTCGCTGATGTTCCCTGCCCTCCCATACAAGAAGATCACGCCTGCTGCGGCTAAGGGCCGGCACTAAATCGTGTGTGGCACTGAATTTGTTAACCATTTTCCGCTAGTTTTTCTATCCCATAATGTAATTGCTTAACTCTATGGGCGCGAAGGATTAACCGTGAGCATCGAACGTATTTTCCTGGCTTTCCTTTTATGGCTGGTTTGCTTTGTCATGCTGCCGCTGCAGATCAGCGGCAAATCGGAATATTTGGACCCGGAAGGACCAGATGCATTTATGCGTCTTGAGCGGGTAAATATCCTCGTTGAAACCGGCAATTGGCACGACAATCATATACAGCGGGCAGGCGCCGCGGGCGGCGCCGACCTTCATTGGACCCGGCCTATGGATATCTTGATTTTGGCGGTTGCGGCTCCACTTCTCCCCTTTATGGAAACGCGCGACGCCATTGAGCTCGCGGGGGTGGTTTTTCCTGCCTTAATGTCATTGGCACTGGTTTTCCTGTGCTTATGGGCTGTCGTGCCATTGATGCAGCAAAAAAACCTCCTCCTCGTCGTTATCATGCTGGCCGTGCAGCCCGTCATTCAGGATTATGTGGGCGTTGGACGGGTGGATCATCACGCCTTGCTGGCCGTACTCACGGCGGCGGTTCTGGGATGCCTGATCCGCCTTAGCCGAACAGGAAAATCCGGCAATTATGCGCTCTGTGCAGGTGCGATTAGTGGTTTTGGGCTTTGGGTCAGCCTTGAGTTCCTGACCATCTATGTCCCCGTAACCATCGGACTTGGGGCTTGCTGGCTAGTCTGGGGGCAGAAATGGCGTAAGGCAAATCGGGATTTTGCTATCGCCACCTTAGTTGTAAGTGTGATTGCGATCGTCATAGAAGTCCCTACTCAAGACTGGTTTATCGCCTGGTATGACCGCATTTCCGTCGCTCAGGCATTTCTCGTGCTATGTCCGGCGATTTTCTGGGGAGCAATTGCCTCGCTGTGTGAGCGGCGTCCGACCCTCGGCCTGCGATTGGGCATGGCCGGTTTCTACGGCGCCGTCTGTTTGTTTCTGATCAGTCAAATATTACCTAACCTGTTTATTGGCCCCCTAGCCGAAGCGGATCCACGCATTGGTGCTATCTGGTATGACAATGTATCAGAAATGGCGCCCTTGTTCGGAAAATGGCGGCAGGTGATCCTGAACTGCCTATTGGCGTTTGCGGCAATTATTTATAGTGGGTTTGTTCTTTTCGGGCAACTTCATCCGGAACGGCGGCAAATGTCCCTATGGTTGATAATCGTTCTGATTTTCGCCGGTGCGCTTGCGTTGGCGCATATCCGGGCGGGGCTCTATCTGTCGGTTGTTGCCGTTATAGCTGCTGGACCGCTCCTAGAGGATCTGCTGATCTGGGCAAATCGTCACTTCAAGGGCTGGAGAAAAGGCGCGACAGGTTTCCTTGTGCGTGCGGGAGTGATATTAGGACCGTTCTTATTGGCATTTGCCGTTGGCAGTATCGCCAATGGCCTTAAAACATCAGAAGCAGTGGCGGCGAATACAAAAGAAGCGCCCAAATGTAATGTCAAGAAAATGGCAGAAGCGCTATCGGCGGAGCGCTTCTCGGGGCAAAAGAAATTGCTGCGGTTCGTTAATAATATTGATGTCGGGCCTGAGTTTATCTATCGCACGCGCCACCATTTTCTCGCCGTTCCCTATCATCGCAATGGTGACAGCATATACGATACCTTTGATCTGCTGACCGCAACAGATTATGAGCGGAGCCGCGCGCTTCTCGACAAATATGAGATTAACTATATTCTGTTATGCTTCAATGCATCGGAGGGTATATATTATAAGAAGCCGGATAATATTTCTTCGCTTTACAGCCGCCTGCAAGCGGGTGAACTTCCCGATGGTATTACAGCCGTTCCGGCGCCAGCGCCCTGGCGGCTTTATAAGTACAAGGCGATGACACCGTGAATCAAAGCGAAATAATAAGGAAGCCCCACAGCATTGATGCAATAACCGGTTCGCTGAACGTCCCCTCCATTGCGGTGATGATACCGTGCCTTAATGAGGAAATGACGATCGGACAAGTCATCGCGGATTTCAGAAGCGCGTTGCCGGACGCCAGGGTAATTATCTGTGACAATGCTTCGACGGATGAGACAGCCAGAATAGCAAAAGACGCCGGAGCCGACGTGATTTACGAGGCCATGCCGGGCAAAGGCAATGCTGTCCGGCGGCTGTTTTCGGATATCGAAGCTGATATTTATGTGATGGTGGATGGCGACGCCACCTATGAGGCTGCGAAGGCCCCTGAGTTTGTCTCCTACCTGCTGGAACATCGTCTTGATATGGTTTGTGGCAAGCGGATTGCTTCTGCCGATGCGGCCTATCGCACCGGGCATATTATGGGCAATAAGATGTTTACGGCTTTGGTTGCCGCTGTGTTCGGGCAACGCTTTGACGATATCCTGACCGGGTATCGTGTGTTTTCCCGCCGTTTCGTCAAATCCTTTCCAATCCTGTCGGAAGGGTTCGAGATCGAAACCGAGCTCACCATTCATGCGTTGGAACTGAATATGCCGGTGGCCGAAATTGCCAGTGAATATATCGAACGGCCCGAAGGTTCCAACAGCAAACTCAATACGATTTCAGATGGCCTCAGAATTAGCAAGCTCATCATCAAGCTTGTCAAAGATGAACGGCCAATGACATTTTTTGGCTGGCTGTTCCTGCTCTTTTGCAGCATGTCGCTCTTGCTAGGTGTTCCCTTGGTTCTGTCCTTTATGGAAACCGGGTTGGTGGAACGCTTACCGACGGCGGTGTTGGCGAGCTCCTGTATGCTGCTGTCCTTCCTGTTTTTGGCCTGCGGCTTTATCCTTGATTCTGTCACTCGCAGCCGCCGTGAACGAAAACGCATTGCGTATCTGTCGATCAGCGGGCCAGCCTCCATTGATGTACGCGAATTCAGGCGTGAAAAACAGGAGTACACGGGTAAGCCCGGCGTATAAATTTTGACATATGAGACGTGAGACCACAAATAGGATACGGTTTGTAATCGAGGATTTATTTCCACCGATTCTAAGGGATTCCGTATTCTTTAAGTGGCTTGCTCAATTGGCTTGGGGTCCCCATTTTTCCGCCTTGGCAGAGTTTCGCAAAAATGCGCCGTTCCTCAGTGAAGCGGAGTATGAAGGCCTCTACCGGAACCATCCCCGTGTTCATGATATGACCGATAATTCCGAAGCTTGTATTCGCCGTATTGCGAATGAAGTCGTTGGCAGTTCGATCCTTGATGTCGGGTGCGGAACAGGCTTTCTGTTGAAGCGCGTCATCGATCTATCAGGATATGAGTTTCAGAGGGTGGTGGGGACAGATCTGATCGCGCCCGAAGAAGG
>NVRR01000070.1 GCA_002732675.1 Sneathiella sp.
CCATGTCATGGGTAATGATCAGCATGCCAACCTGCTTGTCCTTGCACAGCCGCCGCATCAATTCAAGGATCTGCGCCTGAATGGACACATCAAGCGCCGTCGTCGGCTCATCGGCAATGATGACTTCGGGCTCCGCACAGAGGGCGAGCGCAATCACCACACGTTGCCGCATGCCACCTGAAAATTGATGCGGATAATTCTTGATACGATGTTCCGGATCCGGGATCCCCACCTGATGCAGCAAGTCAACAGCGCGTTCCTGTGATTTCTTCGCGCCCAGCTTCAAATGCAGCTCTATAGTTTCCACCAACTGTTGCTCGATCGTCTGTAGGGGGTCGAGCGATGTTAGAGGGTCCTGGAAAATCATGCCTATGCGACGACCGCGGATTTTACGCTTGGCCTCGGGCGACAGGGTGTCGATCTGTTCGGATTTGAGGAAGACATGCCCCGCCGTCATTTTTCCGGGCGGCTCCAGCAATCCGATAACCGCATTGCCGATGGTCGATTTTCCCGCACCAGACTCGCCAACGACGCCCAGAACTTCACCCGGTTGCACTGTCAGGCTGACATCGTCAACGGCAACCACGGTGCCGTGGCGGCTCGGGAATTCGATACGAAGGTGATTGATATTGAGAAGATCCATAACAGCCCCTTACCTTAACTTCGGGTTGAGGGCATCGCGCAGCCAGTCACCGAGCAAATTAACGGCGAGGACCAGAATGACCAAAGCGGCACCAGGGAAAATCGTGATCCACCAATCACCCGAGAATAAATACTCATTGCCGATGCGGATAAGGGTACCGAGCGACGGCGTCGTTGGCGGAACCCCGACACCCAGAAACGACAACGTCGCTTCGGTAATGATCGCAAGCGCCAGATGGATGGTCGCAATCACCATCACCGGGCCCATGACATTGGGGAGCACATGCCGCCGCAGAATAGTCATCGGGCGGATACCGATGACGCGGGCCGCCTGAACATATTCCTTGTTTTTCTCAACCAAGGTCGAGCCGCGCACGGTGCGCGCATACTGGACCCAGCCGGAAATACCGATGGCAAAAATCAACACATAAACTGATAGATCGGAATGCATTTCCTTAGGCACGATCCCACGCGCCACGCCATCAATCAAAAGCGCAATCAGGATCGCCGGAAAAGACAGCTGGATATCGGCAATACGCATAATGAACGCATCTGTGCGCCCACCAACATACCCGCTCACCAAGCCCAGGCTGATACCAACAACCATAGAAAATATCACCGACAGAAACCCGACGAGAAGGGATATTCGGGCACCATAGAGGATGGTCGACAAGATGCCCCGCCCCTGGTCGTCCGTCCCCAAAAGAAACCGGCTGTCCCCCATGGCTTCCCAGGCGGGCGGCATGCTGGAGTCCATGATATCGATGGTGGCCAGATTGAAAGGATCGTGAGGTGCCAGCACCGGCGCAAACACCGCCCCCATAATCATGATGACAGTGACGATGGACGAAACAATCGCCACGGGGTTTCGTTTGTAGCTATGCCAGATATCGCTGTTGAAAAACCGTTCTAACCGTGTTTTTTGGATAGCTTGTTCCATGATACTCCCCTAAACCGCAGCATCGGCGCGCAAGCGCGGATCGACGGCGAAATAAAGGATATCGACAACCATGTTGATGATGACGAAGAAGAAAGCGATGATCACCAGATAGGCGGCCATGATGGGAATATCCACATCTGCAATGGCCTGAATAAACAAAAGCCCCATCCCCGGCCATTGAAAGACACTTTCCGTAATAATCGCGAAGGCGATGAGGGAGCCCAACTGCAAACCGGTGATGGTGATAACGGGCACCAGAGTATTTTTAAGGGCATGTTTGAAATGAACCGTGCCATCAGGAAGCCCGCGCGCGCGCGCAAATTTCACAAAATCTGTTCGCAGAACTTCGAGCATCTCGGCCCGTACCAGTCGCATGATTAAGGTAAGTTGAAAAATTGCCAGCGTAATAGATGGTAAAATAAGGGATTTGAGGCCCGAAATCGTCAAAAAACCGGTGGTCCACCAGCCAAAAACATCCACAACGTCGCCGCGCCCGAACGTCGGCAGCCATCTCAGGACAACGCCAAATAATAAAATAAGCAGAATACCGATCAGGAAAGTCGGCAACGAAACGCCCATTAACGAGAGAACCATAATCCCTTTAGAGATAATTCCCTTACTTCTGAGCGCTGTATAAACCCCAAGCGGAACGCCAATCCCAAGAGCCAGAACGGCAGAGACAAAGGAGAGTTCCAGGGTTGCCGACAATCGTTCAAGAATAAGCCCGCTCACCGGCCGGCGGTATTTGTAGGAAATGCCGAAATCGCCCTGCATCGCCTTAAAGACAAATCGTCCGTACTGCACAAAAAACGGATCGTTGAGGCCAAGGTTTTGGGCAAGCGCCGCCCGCTCCGTATCAGTTGTATCCTGGCCTACCATGTTATTTATGGGATCGCCGACATAACGGAACATAGAAAAGGCAATCAATGCAACCATCAGCATCACAACGACGGACTGCAACAGCCGCTTAAAAATGAATGAAATCATATCCAGATACCAACTTACGGATGGAAAGAATCTATTGGAAAGAAAAGGGCCCACTTGATAAAAAGCAGGCCCCGTCATTCATTTTACTATTTTACGACAACATAACGGTAATCGAGAGTGTTATCTGCGCGCTGGTTGACTGTTACGCGATCGCTTACGCCCCATGACAGAGGCTGTTGGTGAATTGGTATATAGCCATACTCGTTTTTCAGAATAACGAACGCTTCAGAAATCATTGCATTCCGCTTGGCCTGATCCGTTTCACTTCCAATCGCGACTGTAAGCTCGTCAATTTTGGGGTTACAGTAATTGCCGAGGTTAAAGAGACCCTTCTTTGTTTCTTTGTTCTGGCAGGCGATCAGGGACGAGAGAACATTCTCACTATCCATGCTGCTCGGCGTCCATCCAAGAAGATACATGCTGGTATCGTAACCACCGGTTTCTAGCACCTTACCGAAATACTTCGATTTAGGCTGTGCCAAAACATCAACCTTTACGCCGATTTTTGCCCACATTGACGCTGCTGCCTGACAGATTTTCTCGTCATTGACATAGCGATTGTTGGGACAATCAATAGTGACTTCAAAGCCATCCGGATATCCGGCTTCGGCAAGCAATGCTTTGGCTTTTTCTGGATCGTATGCATATGGCTGATTCAAGGATTCGTCAAAGCCATTGATCTGCGGGGCAACCATCAGACCGGCGGGCGTTGCGGCATTCCGCATAACTTTTTGCTTGATGGCATCCAAATTCAACGCATGGGCCATCGCCTGACGCACGCGAATGTCCTTAAACGGATTTTTTCCCTTGATATTGGAATAGAGAAGCTCATCACGGCTCTGATCCATGCCAAAGAAAATTGTCCGCGCTTCCGGTCCTGCCAGAGCACTCACGCCCTCGGATTCGTCCAGACGCTGCCAGTCCTGCACTGGTACCGGGTAGACTAGATCAAGCTCACCGGAAACCAGAGCGGCAACGCGGGTCGCGGCTTCCTTGATTGGTGTAAAATCAACCTGGGTTACATTGGAGGGGATGTCCTTCCAGTAATTTTCATTGCGAACCATAACCGTTTTAACGTCGGCCTGGTTGCTTTTCACTTTGAAAGGTCCCGTACCATTGGCATTCAGATTTGCATAATTCCCCTTGTCATCACCTGTCGCGCTTGTGGCATTAGTCGAGCCATTGGCTTCCGACCATTCTTTGTCCATTATTAGGAGTACCGTGAGATCGGTAACTAGAATTGGGTTCGGGGCCGGTGTTTCCACCAAAATTGTGTAGTCATCTATTTTGGTGATGTTTGACATTTTACCGGCACGGGTTTTTTGGTCTGATCCTTTTGAACCCGCCCGTTGCCAGCTGAAAATTACGTCATCTGCCGTGAAATCCTGACCTTCATGGAATTTAACACCCTTGCGGAGCTTGAATTCCCACGTAGTGGGACTGACAAGTTTCCAGGATTCCGCAAGCCCCGGAATGATATTCATCTGCTCATCATAGAGAACCAAACCTTCATAAACGTTGCCAAGTGTCCCCAGCAAAAAGGTTTCGTTCAGGGAATGCGGATCAAGAGAACTCAAGTCTCCCTGAAACGCGTATTTAAAGGTTTCGGCTTGTACCGGTGCCGACACTGCAATCGCAGCAGCAGCCACAGCACCTAATAGTGCATAACGTAATTTCATAATAATTCCCTTTTCTTCCTGTCACCTGTTAGTAACGATCTTAATATTCTTAACTTTTTAAAGGTCATTGACTGCATTACTTAATATTTGCATATGCGCAGTCGCTGAAACCGAGAGTAACCAATAGTTTTCTTCCTGTCCAACGCATTTGGATCAAATTATTCGGCTAATCTGTCGATAAGCTTAAGGATAAATTGTTCCGCCGCATTGACCTGACTAATCTCGATATACTCATTGGGCTGATGGGCAACCCCGATGGAGCCCGGCCCGCAGATTACTGTTGAGAAACCGGCACCCTGAAACTGACCGGCCTCCGCCGCGTAAGAGACGGCACCCGTCTCATTCAACCCCGTAATTGCTTTACAGAGCATTTCCGCTTCCCCGCCGACTTCTGATTTAAAGGCAGGCACATTCGCGGCCAATTCGGTCGTAATATCTGCCTCCGGCGCAATTTCACGCATTTTCCGTACTAATTCCTGGGCGCAATAGTCTTTAAAGCGGGCCACGAAGCTCATAGGGTCATCTTCTGGAATATGCCGAATATCCCATATGAAGTCGCATTGCCGGGCAAGAATATTCCCTGCGGTACCACCGTTGACAACACCGCAAGTCAATGTCGTATATGGCGGAGAGAACGGACTGTCAGGATCGGCTTTCACCTTGTTTTCTGCCATCATTTCGCCCAAAAAGCAGATCAGCCGTGCCGCGATCATATTCGCGCTAACACCATCTTCCACAAGGCTGGAATGGGCTTCCCGTCCTGTAACCGTCGTTTTCAGAGTCAAAATACCCTTATGAGCGGAGATAATATTCATCATGCTCGGCTCACCGACAATCACCGCCCGCGGCGCTGGTACATGCTTCGCGATGCCATCAATCATCGACGGGGCGCCAAGGCAGCCAATTTCCTCATCGTAAGAAAGTGCAAAATGAATGGGGAATTTCATCCCTGCCGCCAGCATATCCGGCACTTTCGATAACGCGATGGCCGAGAAACTTTTCATATCGCTGGTCCCGCGACCATAAAGCTTGCCGTCCTGCTCAACCACCGTGAACGGGTCCGTGACCCAAGGCTGGCCATCTACGGGAACGACATCCGTATGGCCGGAAAGAACAACGCCGCCCGCCACATCCAGACCGACCGTCGCATAAAGATTGGCTTTGGTCTTATCTGCGTTATAAACCTTTGTCGCTGTCACCCCATGCCCCGCGAGGTAGTCGGCAACAAAATCAATCAACGGCAAATTTGAATTCCGGGAAACCGTATCAAAAGCGATCAGTCTCTCTATCATGTCACGGGGAGTATAAGTCTCTGCCAATGCCAAACTCCTGATTGTTTGAAGTCAAAGTACTTTCAAAACCATATACCAGCTAATTTTAAAGGAAAAGCCGTATTTGCGCATTTTTCATCTGGCCTGACCTCAATCCAAAAGCAGAACGAGTATCCCGAGCACGACAAGGCTTATGCCGAGAGCCTCAACCCTGTTGGTTTTTTCTTTGAAATAGAAATAGGAAACGGCGAAGGTGAAAACCAACTCGACTTGCCCAAGCGCCCGGACATAGGCGGCATTCTGCAACGTCATGGCCGTAAACCAGCCGACGGAGCCAAGCATACCTGTAAGGCCGACAATAACCGCAACGCGCCAGGCTTTGATTACTTTCGTGATCTGTCCGGGCTCCCGAAGGGGTAAATAGACACTCATCACAAAAGTCTGGAAAAAAAGAACACAAACAAGCGTGAAGGCCGCCTGCATGATCGCCCCCTCACCGCCCAGCGACAGCGATGCCGCCCGGTAGGTCACCGCCGATATACCAAAAAGCCCACCGGAAAGCAGCCCGTAAACCGCCGCCTTGCTGGTCCAGCCAGAGAAGAAATCCCGGACTGTGAAGGCACTGTTTGACATCGACATCAGCAGGATACCGACAAAGCTGATGGCGATGGCCAGCAATCCGCCATAGCCCACCGTTTCGTTCAGAATAACAATCCCGAAAATCGCCGCCTGAACTGTCTCTGTTTTGGAATAGGTCGTGCCAACCGCAAAATTCTTGAGACTGAACAGGGCCACCAGCAAGGCCGTTGCCAATATTTGCGCGAGGCCGCCAATAAACACAAAAATGGCGAAATTGGCGTTGGGGGTCGGGACCGGCAGCTCCGTGAAATGATCAAGACCCAGAAAATACACAAGGGCAAACGGCGCACCAAATAAAAACCGGACATAGGTGGCGCCGCCCGTGCTCAGCCTGTCTTTGAGGTATTTCTGCAGCGCGGTTCGGACATTCTGGAAGAATGCCGCGAAAATGGTAATGGGGATCCAGGCTTCCATGGAAGGAGAGTACTCAGTAAGATATGTTGGTCTGTATTTGGGCGTGAAAATAAATCGCTGTCAATATTTCAATAATTACAGGCGACGTCTCCAAGTTCCACATAGACGCTTTTTACCTGGGTGAAATGCTCTAATGCCATAGCGGCATTTTCGCGGCCGATCCCGGATTGTTTATATCCGCCAAACGGGACGCCGACCGGTGTCAGGTTATAGTTATTGATCCAGCAGGTCCCGGCCCGCAATTTGGCAACGACCCGATGGGCCCGCGCGAGATTTTGGGTAAAGACACCCGCGGAAAGGCCAAATTCTGTGTCATTGGCGCGATTTATGACCTCTTCTTCATCTCGAAAGCTCATGATCGACATGACGGGTCCGAAAATTTCCTCCCGGCAAATGCGCATATCATCCTGGCAGGCGGTAAAAATGGCAGGAGACATGAAACTTCCCTTCTCCAGACCTTTGATTTCAACCTTCTCGCCGCCTGACAACAGATATGCACCCTCCTCTATCCCGAGACGGACATATTCCAGTACTTTTGCAAGATGGTCCGGACTAATCAGCGATCCGGCATCGGTTTTCGGGTCCATCGGGTCGCCAATAACCATCTTCTCCGTGCGTTCTTTTAACTGCTCGACAAATGCCTCCTGCAGATTTTCGTGAACAAAGACCCGTGTCCCGTTGGAGCAGACTTCGCCTTGCGTATAAAAATTTGCATTCATGGCGGCAGAGACAGCGTTATCAAGATCGCTATCTTCAAACACGATTAACGGCGACTTGCCGCCCAGTTCCATGGTCACATATTTCACCGTTGCCGCGGCATCTACCAGCACCCGTCGCCCCGTCGGGACAGAGCCGGTAAAGCTGATTTTATCGATATCCGGATGGCTTGCGAGAAAATGGCCGGTCTCTCCCATACCATGGACAACATTAAACACACCGTCCGGAAGCCCCGCCTCTGTCAGAATTTCGGCGAGCTTGACGGCGCTGGTTGGCGTCATTTCCGACGGTTTGAAGATCATTGCATTGCCAGCGGCGAGCGCCGGGGCGGTCTTCCAGCTGACAATCTGGATCGGATAGTTCCAGGCGCCGATACCGGCACAGACGCCGAGCGGTTCGCGGCGTGAATAGGCAAACGCATCCGGTCCGAGATCATGATGATCGCCCTTGATGTCCGCCGCCAATCCGCCAAAAAATTCGAAAGTATCGGCGGCGCTATCGATATCGGTCTCCATTGCTTCAGTAATCGGTTTTCCGGTATCTTTAACTTCTACTTTGGCCAGTTCTGTCCGGCGATCCCGCAGAATTCGGGCAGTTTTCGTTAAAACCCGGCCGCGCTCCGCGCCGGTCATTGCCGACCAAATATGAAAACCTTTGCGCGCTGCGGCGACGGCCTGATCAATATCCCGCCGACCCGCCTGCTCCACATCCGAAATCTTGCGCCCCGTCGCCGGATTGACATTGGGAAAACTCCGGCCCGATAGGGCGGCGCTGGCTTTACCACCGATATAAAGCGGAAGCGCGGTCTTTTTCAGGTCGGTGCTCATTAGATTTCCTTTTAACGTTGGTCGGTTTGCCAGTTGGGCGCTTGATAAACCGCCGCATTACTTGGTGGCAAGGGTCGTAAACCTTTAATCTGATCAGAGATTTTTTCGGCCAGCATAATGGTCGGCGCGTTGAGATTTCCGCTGACAATAGTCGGCATGATGGAACTGTCAACGATGCGAAGATTTTCCGTACCATGGACTTTCCCCGCCCCGTCGACAACCGACAAATCATCGCTTCCCATTTTGCAGGTACAGCTGGGGTGGTAGGCGGTTTCAACCGTTTCGCGCACAAAGGCATCGATCTCGGCGTCCGATTTTACCTCTGGTCCCGGTGCCAGCTCGGCGCCCCGGAAGGGCTTGAAGGCGTCTTGGGAAAAAATCTCTCGGGTGAGTTTCACGCCATCGCGGAACTCCTGCCGGTCCTGCTCGGTCGCATAGTAATTGGGCTCCAAAATCGGCGCGTCATCAATATCTCCGCTGCGCAGCGTCATATGACCGATACTGTTGGCGCGCATGGGACCCAGATGCGCCTGATATCCGTGGCGATCCGTCGGATTACCGCCATCATAGCGTACCGCCATGGGCAGGAAGTGATATTGCAAGTTCGGATGCTCAATTCCCGCTTTACTGCGGATAAAGCCCCCGGCCTCAAAATGATTGGTGGCGCCAAGGCCTTTTTTAAGCGCCATCCATTCCAGCCCAACTTTGAGCTTTGCGAGCGGCGACATCACATTATAAAGACTGATAGGCTGCAAACACTCCTGCTGGATATAAAGTTCCAGATGGTCCTGTAAATTCTGGCCGACACCGGGCAAATCAACAATGGGCTTGATCCCGTGGCGACGAAGCCCGTCATCCGGTCCAATCCCAGAGATCATCAACAGCTGCGGGGAATTAATCGCGCCAGCCGCAGAAATCACTTCACTTGAAGCAGTTATGGTGCGTCTCTCACCTTTAATGGAAACTTCAACGCCGGTGGCCCGCACCCCGTCAAACAGGATCCGCCGGGTCGTCGCGCCAGTTAAGACGGTGAGGTTCGGTCTATTCTCGGCAGGCTTCAGATAGGCAAGAGCCGCACTCCAGCGTTGGCCATTATGGACGGTCATATCCATCCGGGCGACCCCTTCCTGAGCATATCCGTTCATATCATCGGAAAAGCCATATCCGGCTTGCTGACCGGCGTCCATCCAAGCGTGGTAAAGCGGATTATCGCATTTGCCGACGGAAACATGAAGCGGGCCGTTGCCGCCGCGATATTCATCCTCTCCGCGATCATAGGTTTCGGCTTTTCGAAAATACGGCAAACAGTCGGCATAAGACCAGTTTTCAAGGCCCGGCAGGGCGGCCCAGCCGTCGTAATCAAGCGCATGACCCCGGACATAACACATGCCATTGATCGCTGACGATCCGCCCAGAACCTTGCCGCGCGGCCAGTATATCTTGCGATTATTAAGGTGCTTCTGCGGTTCCGTATAATATTGCCAGGCGAGCGATTTTGAATGCATGGGATAGCTCAAAGCCGAGGGCATATGGATGCGCCAGTCCCACCACGGGCCCCGCCCGCCCGCTTCCAGCAGCAGCACCCGCGCATCCTTATTTTCACTGAGCCGATTGGCGAGCACGCAGCCCGCCGATCCGGCACCGATAATTACATAGTCAAAACCGAGGGGGTTATTCATAATGCTCATGTGTTGTCGTTAGTGGGAATGACAACTAACAATAGCCGTTTGCCTCAAGCAATCCTGTTTAAAGGCGACATTGATTAGGCTCTCATCGTCATTCAGGTCGCAGGACAGTAACCTAAGCTTGCACGGAGAGGCAAGCTTGCAGTTTTTCCGCCGCATCTTCAAGTTCCGCGTCCGTATGGGCGGCGGAGATCTGAAACCGCAGGCGTGCTTCACCTTCCGGCACCACCGGAAAGCCAAATCCGGTCACAAATATACCCTGATCAAGCATTTCCCCCGCCAAGCGAATGGCCGTTGCCGTCTCGCCGACAATAACCGGGACCACGGCGCTATCGCCCTCCAGCGGATTAAGCCCGAGTTCTTTCAAACGCGCCCGGAATTTGGCGGCCTTTTCCTGAAGGCCCGTCACCCTCTCGGGATGCCGCTCAAGTATCTCTATCGACTTGCTTCCCGCCGCTGCGACACTCGCCGGCAGGGCGTTGGAGAAAAGATGCGGGCGGGATTTCTGGATTAATGTCTCGGTTACAGCCTTGGGTCCCGCGACAAAGCCGCCGGTCCCGGCCGCGAGCGCCTTGCCGAGAGTGCCGGTAAAAATATCAATATCCGCCATCACGCCGAAATGTTCGGCGGTGCCATGCCCGGTTTTGCCCATCACACCAAGGCCATGGGAATCATCGAGGACCACCAGCGCGTCGTATTTTTTGGCGAGCGCCGTAATCTGATCAAGCGGGGCAATATCGCCTTCCATAGAGAAAACACCGTCAGTGACAATCATCCGCGAGGGGGCGCCTTGATGCTCCTGCAGTTTGGCTTCCAGATCCGCCATATCCGCATGTTTATAAACCGCCCGCACAACGTTTTTTCCGGTCATTCGAATGCCATCTATCAGGCTGGCATGGTTGAGCTCGTCAGAGAGGATAACATCCCCGGCACCTGTGATGGCCGCGAATAATCCGGTATTGGCAGCCCAGCAGGACGAATAGGTAAGCGACGCCTCGGTGCCGTGAAACCTGGCCAGATCAGCCTCCAACGTTTGGTGCACCGCCTGTGTTCCGCAGATAAAACGTACCGATGCTGTGCTGGCGCCATAGCTTAACAAGGCGTCACGGGCCGTCGAGATCACTTCTGGATCATTGGCAAGTCCTAGATAATCGTTGGAAGAGAGCAACGTCACCTCCCCCTTGCCTTCCAGCCAGATCCGGTGGCCAATAGGACTTTCAATGATTTTAAGCCTTTTATATGTGCCCGCTGCCTCGGCGGTGGCAAGGTCCGCCGTCAGCCGGTCGATCAGATTATTGCTCATGCAGATAGCCTTTGCTCAATTTGCTGGAAATCAAGAACAATCTTGCCGCAAGCGCCTTGATCCATCAACTCAAATCCTTGTTCAAAATCGGTGGCAGGCAGGACATGGGTAATCACTTTATCCATCAGTTCAGGGTTTTTGAGCATAAAAGCCTCCACCTGATACCAGGTTTCATACATACGGCGACCGGTGATACCGATGAGGCTGACCCCCTTCATTACGACTTTCGCCCCAAGGTCGAGCTCGACCGGACCGCCCGGAATACCCAGCAACGCCACAACTGCCCCCGGAGAGGCAATATCTAGCGCAGCATTGAGCGCCGCACCATTACCGCTGACTTCGAGAATAACCTCGGGGCCATGGCCATCGGTCAATGCCAATATACGTGACGTACAATCAGCCTCGCGCGGATTAACCACCAGATCAAGATCCAGGCTGTCGGCAATGGCCAAACGGACGGCGTTGGGTTCCTGCATGGTCACCGTTCGCGCCCCATGGGCCTTGGCGATCGCCGCGGCAAAGAGGCCGATAGGACCGCCGCCGACGATGAGCACATGCTTCGCCGTCACTTTGGCGGTTGCCACCATATGCATGGCGTTGCCGACCGGATCGAACACAGCCGCATGATAGTCGGGGATGGCATCGGGGACATGCCAGAGATTGCTCGCCGGGATTTCCACCTGCTGGGCGAACGCGCCCGGGCTATCGACGCCAATGATA
>NVRR01000071.1 GCA_002732675.1 Sneathiella sp.
GGCGAACGGTTTATGGAGCGTTACGCGCCCCATGCCAAGGATCTGGCCAGCCGTGATGTGGTCAGCCGAGCCATGACCCTTGAAATTCGCGAAGGCCGAGGTGTTGGCGGCCGGAACGATCATCTCTTCCTGCATCTGGATCATCTCGATCCGGCAATGATTGACGAGCGCTTGCCCGGTATTTCCGAAAGCGCCCGGATTTTTGCAGGTGTCGATGTGCATAAAGAGCCGATCCCGGTTATCCCGACTGTGCATTATAATATGGGCGGTATCCCCACCAACTATCATGCGGAAGTCGTCGATTTGAAAGATGGCAATCCCGATGCGATTGTTCCCGGTCTGATGGCTGTCGGCGAAGCGGCTTGTGTCTCTGTGCACGGCGCAAACCGTCTTGGTTCCAATTCCCTCATTGATCTGGTGGTCTTTGGTCGGGCGGCGGCGCTTCGGGCTAAGGAAGTGGTCAAAAGCGGCGAGGCCCATTCGCCTCTGCCTGCGGATGCATGTGACAAAGCACTCGCGCATCTCGATAGGTTCCGCTACGCCGATGGTGGTACCAAGACATCAGAAATTCGCGATAATATGCAGCGGGTGATGCAAGATGACTGCGCGGTCTTCCGCACCTCCAAGACCCTGGCGGCGGGCGTCGGCAAAATCAACAAGGTCTGGGAACAGATGCCGGATATCAAGACAACAGATCGCTCTCTGGTCTGGAACTCTGATCTGGTGGAAACGTTGGAGCTGGATAACCTGGTCCGTCAGGCGGTTGTCTCCATGACGGCGGCGGAAAACCGCAAAGAAAGTCGCGGCGCCCATGCCCACGAAGACTTCCCCGACCGAGATGACGAAAACTGGATGAAACACACCCTTACCTATCATAATGATAAGGACGGGGTGAAAATCGATTACCGGCCGGTGCATAGTTATACGCTGACCGATGAAATCGATTATATTAAACCCAAAGCACGTGTGTACTAGGCGTTAGGGACGTTAGATATGGTAGAACTGACATTACCCAAGAATTCTGCGGTTGGTACGGGCAAGACCCATCCGAAACCGGAAGGGGCGACGAATACGAAGACATTCAACGTCTATCGCTGGTCGCCCGATGATGATGCCAACCCTGCCATTGATACCTATCAGGTGGATCTGGATACTTGCGGTCCGATGATTTTGGACGGGTTGATCAAGATCAAGAACGAGATTGATGCGACCCTGACGTTCCGTCGGTCCTGCCGTGAAGGGATTTGTGGTTCTTGCGCCATGAATATCAACGGCACCAATACGCTGGCTTGTACCACGGGCATGGATGAGGTTGATGGCGATATCAATATTTACCCGCTGCCGCATCAGCCGGTCGTGAAAGATTTGGTGCCGGATCTTACTAATTTCTACGCGCAATATGCGTCAATCAAACCGTGGCTGCAGGCGGAAACACCGCAGCCCTCGCGGGAGCGTTTGCAGTCGAAAGAAGACCGCGAAAAGCTCGACGGGCTCTATGAATGTATTCTCTGCGCTTGCTGCTCGACATCCTGCCCAAGCTATTGGTGGAATTCTGACCGTTTCTTAGGGCCAGCTATCCTGTTGCAGGCCTATCGCTGGATCATTGACAGCCGCGATGAGCATACTGGTGAGCGCCTCGATAATCTGGAAGACCCCTTCCGGCTTTATCGCTGCCACACCATTATGAACTGCTCCAACACCTGCCCCAAAGGCCTCAACCCGGCCAAGGCCATCGCCGAGATTAAGAAAATGATGGTGGAACGGCGGTAATAAGACACTAGTAATGAGAAAAGGCTGTTCTTTTGAGCGGCCTTTTTTTTGGGTATAGGCACTCTTATGGCAAGTTTATTTTGTTAGGAAAACTACTATGAAAATACTCTCGATAGTCCTGATGCTGGCCGTTTCAGTTAATCTGTTGGGTTGTGCAACAGAAAGAACTGCAAGTGGCGACACTATTGAGAGCGGCACGATAAATTATCAGATATCTGAGGAGGAACTTGAAAAATACCTGAGTAAGCAGGAAAGAATTACGTTTTTTGGCTCTTTTTTACCAAACGATGCAGTAGAGAATAAATTTTTGATGAAGTTTGATCGAAAAACAACGGAGTCTTTTGTGCTTGCATCATTGGACGATGTTGGTCGGCTTTACAAAAAAAAGGAAACCGATGGTGTCCTGGAGATTGTCGGCACTGTGAGGTCGGGATATTTGAATATGAGCAAAGCAGCTCTTTGGATTGAATTGGAAGAAAAAGATAATTTCACTGCAATTACCATTCTTGCCATCGCTTTTGAAGGCATAATTAAGCAAAATACCGTTGGTAAAGCTATTGAACGGCTGGTGATGGGCTTGGAGGAAATATCTGGACAAAAGGTAGAACGGCGATAACTGGTTCTGACACTTAGTCGAAATTGGCGCTGGATTGCGACCAATAAGACAATAGATTAAGGTCGCTCACCGGAGCGGCCTTTTTTGATGGATGATGCCAATGTATATTCCCCCGCATTTCAACGTACCGGGCAAGGAGACGCTTCTGCGCCTTCTGCCAGACGCGAGCTTTGCGACGCTTGTCACGACGGATGCGGATGGCTTGCCGTTCGCCACCCATTTGCCCTTTTCCTATGATCCGGATCGCGGAGAGCAGGGCACTCTGATTGCCCATATGGCCCGCGCCAACCCGCACGGTGCGCTGCTGGAAAACAGGGCGTCATTGGTCATTTTTCAGGGGCCGCATAGCTATATCTCTCCGCGCTTTTACACGACGGATGTAAATGTGCCGACATGGAACTACGTGGCGGTCCATACGTACGGGACGGCCCGCATTGTCGAGGACCCGGACGCGGTTCTTTCCATCCTGAACCGCCTGACCGCCGAGAATGAGGAGCGGCGCGAAAATCCGTGGTCTCCAGCAGAGTTTGATCCGAAACGGCTTGCCGCCATGATGCGCGGCATCATCGCCTTCGAAATTCCCGTTGAGCGGATCGAAGGGAAAGCCAAGCTTGGGCAGAATAAAACGGCTGAAGATCAGGCGGCGGTTCGAAACGCTGTTGGGGAATTGGTTACCCCTTAAGGTAGTCTGCCGAGCGCATTTCCATCAGGCGGGAGACGGTGCGGGCAAATTCGAAATTGCCATCGCCCGCGGGGTAGAGTTGTTCGGCGCCGACTTCCGCTGAGATAATGAGATTGGTGTGCGCCTCATAAAGAATATCGATGAGGGTGACGAAGCGTTTGGCTTCGTTGCGCTTGGCGGGGCTGAGGGCCGGGACACCCTCTAGCAGGATCGTGTGGAAATTCTCGGTCAGGGTCAAATAATCCGAAGCCCCGAGGGGGCGGGCGCAGAGCTCTTCAAAGGTAAAGCGCGCGACGCCGCGGGCACTGGTCATTACTTGCAACTCCCGTCCCTGCGTGGTCAAGGTCAAAGTTGCTGGCGTTGATCCTTCGGTCAGCTCGCCAAATAAGCGATCCATTTCCGCCACGGATCTGTTGTCCAGCGGGGCGAAATAAACCGGATTTTGCGCCAGGCGATCAAGCCGGTAATCGGTGCCGCCATCCAGATGCAACAGGTCCAGTTGATCCTTCAGCATGGCAATAAAGGGCAGGAAAAGCTCGCGGTTGAGGCCGTCCTTATAAAGGTCATCAGGGATCCGGTTAGAGGTGGCGACGACGACGACACCGTGATCAAACAAAAACGCGAACAGACGGCCGAGGATCATTGCATCGGCGACGTCGGTCACTTGAAATTCGTCAAAACATAGCAACCAGGCATTTTCGGTGATCGAATTGGCAAATGACTGTATTGGATCGTCACCCTCTTTTGTCTTGTCCTGACGCCATTGATGAATGAAGGCATGAACCTCGAGCATAAAAGCATGGAAATGGACGCGGCGTTTATGGGCAACCGGTGCGGTGTCGAAAAACAGATCCATCAGCATGGATTTGCCGCGCCCGACATCGCCGTACATATAAATCCCCTGCGGCGGCTCGACACGGGGCTTGCGGGCGCCGAGACGAAAGATATCAGTCCATTTCGCGCTGGTGCGGGGATCGTAGTTGACCAGCCGCCGATGCAATGTTTGTAGCTTTTCGACGGCCAGAAGTTGTATGGGGTCCTGCTGTAAATCCTGGCTCGATACGAGCGAGCGATATGCCTCAAGCGGCTCGGCCAATTCAGTCATAACAGATGTAAAGCACTCATAATTCGGATTTCAGCGGATGCGCTGCACTCATGATCTTTAAAGACTTGGCGAAGGTCTGGCAACGGCAATATCGCTTGATTCATTTTTGATCCTGGCATCGGTTCCATCGGTCCGCCATACCAGCAAAAAAATGGCCACAGCGATACTGCATAGGCGCGCGATTTTGCCGAAACAGAATGCAATATTTCTTTATCTGATAGAAATACGAATAATTTCTCTTGGCGAACTTGCCCTTGGCGACGAAACGGGGTAGTACCCGTTCAAGAATAATCACTTGAGGACTGTCTGTCTTCGCAGAGAGCCCTCCCTTAATGAATTCGGAGAACGAAATGGCTCGAAAAAAAATAGCCTTGATTGGCAGCGGAAATATTGGTGGCACCCTTGCACATCTTATCGGACTAAAAGAACTAGGCGATGTCGTCCTCTTTGATATTGCCGATGGTTTGCCGCAAGGAAAGGCCCTTGATATCGCCTCCTCCTCGCCAGTTGAACGCTTCAATGCCAATATTCAGGGCTCAAATGACTATAGCGCCATCGAAGGCGCCGATGTTTGCATCGTGACCGCCGGTATAGCCCGCAAGCCCGGCATGAGCCGTGACGATCTTCTGGGCACCAATATCAAAGTCATGCAATCGGTTGGCGAAGGCATCAAGCAACATGCTCCGAACGCCTTTGTTATCTGCATCACCAACCCGCTGGACGCTATGGTCTGGGTACTCCGCGAAAAATGTGGTCTGCCCCATCACAAAGTTGTTGGCATGGCCGGTATTCTGGATAGTGCCCGTTTCCGGCTGTTCCTTGCCGAAGAATTTAACGTTTCCGTCGAAGACGTGACAGCGTTTGTTCTGGGTGGTCACGGTGATACCATGGTGCCGCTCATTCGTTACTCGACAGTTGCCGGTATTCCGGTGCCTGATCTGATTGATATGGGCTGGAGCACGCAAGAACGGATTGATGCGATCATAGACCGGACCCGTAAGGGCGGCGCCGAAGTTGTGGCTCTGTTGAAGACTGGATCAGCCTTCTATGCACCTGCGTCGAGCGCTATCACTATGGCCGAGGCATATTTGAAGGATAAAAAACGGGTTCTTCCCTGTGCAGCCTATGTGGACGGCCAATATGGTCTGGACGGCATGTATGTGGGTGTCCCCACCGTTATCGGCGAAGGTGGCATCGAACGCATCGTCGAAATCGATATGAATGATGAAGAGCGCGCCATGTTCGACAATTCGGTCGACGCGGTGAAAGGACTGGTCGAAGCCTGTATCGGCATTGATCCAAGTCTTGGGGACTAGGAATTAGGAAAAGGGCACGCCAATAACCGGTTGTGCCCTTTTTTATGCTGCTATAACGTGACGAATAATAATAATGACATGACATGTTTTGTCGGCGGGAAGTTGATCTTAATTAGGTGGGTTACGAAAACTTATGAATATTCATGAATATCAGGCCAAGAGCCTGCTAGCGAAGTATGGGGTGACGGTTCCCAATGGCGGCGTTGCCTATACGGCGGAAGAGGCAAAGACTGTTGCACAAAGTCTCGGCGGACCTGTTTGGGTTGTGAAGGCGCAAATCCATGCAGGTGGGCGCGGTAAGGGCGGCGGTGTAAAAGTCGTCAAATCCATCGAGGAAGTTTTAGAAACCAGCAAATCCATCATCGGCATGCAGTTGGTGACCCATCAGACCGGGCCGAAAGGCAAGGAAGTTAAACGGGTTTATATTGAAGAAGGGTGTGATATCGCCCGTGAGCTGTATCTCGGCGCCATTATCGATCGCGCCAATGATTGTGTCACCTTCATGGCCTCCACCGAAGGCGGCATGGAAATCGAAGAAGTTGCGGCAGCGACGCCTGAAAAAATTCTGATGGTCAGCATTGACCCGGCTACCGGTATCATGCCGTTTCACGCGCGGAAAATTGCCTTCAGCCTCGGCCTTGAGGGCAAGCAGGTTGGCTCAGCCGTGAAATTTATTTTGGCGCTTTATACGGCGATCATTGATACCGATGCCAGCCTGGTGGAAATCAATCCGTTGGTAGTGACGGGAAGCGGCGATATCATCGCCCTCGATGCGAAAATGAATTTCGATGACAATGCCTTGTTCCGCCACAAGGATATCGCCGAGCTGCGCGATCCGGATGAAGAAGACGCGTCCGAGTTGGAAGCTGCGCAATATGACCTCAACTATATCAAGCTTGATGGCAATATTGGCTGCATGGTCAATGGTGCCGGACTTGCGATGGCAACCATGGACATCATTCAGTTGAACGGCGGATCGCCGGCCAACTTCCTCGATGTCGGTGGCGGCGCCACCAAGGAAAAAGTCACGGAAGCCTTCAAGATCATTCTTAAAGACGAAAATGTTGAAGGCATTCTGGTGAATATCTTCGGTGGCATCATGCGCTGTGATGTCATTGCGGAGGGCGTTGTTGCTGCGGCGCGCGAAGTCGCGTTGAGTGTGCCGTTGGTGGTACGCCTTGAAGGCACCAACGTTGATTTAGGCAAGAAAATTCTGGCTGATTCCGGTTTGCCGATCTTGTCCGCCGATGATCTCGGTGATGCCGCAGAAAAAATTGTTAAAGCAGTGAAGGAGGCAGCGTAATGGCCGTTCTCGTAAATAAGGACACCAAGGTCATTTGTCAGGGCTTCACCGGCTCGCAAGGGACATTCCATTCTGAACAGGCGATTGCCTATGGCACCAAAATGGTCGGCGGGGTGACGCCGGGTAAAGGTGGGGAAATCCATCTTGACCTGCCGATCTTCAATACAGTCGACGAAGCCGCACATGCGACGGGCGCCAATGCGAGCGTGATTTACGTGCCGCCGCCCTTCGCCGCCGATGCCATTCTCGAGGCTGTTGATGCCAAGATTGCGCTTATCGTCTGTATCACGGAAGGTATCCCGGTGCTTGATATGGTGCGGGTAAAGCGGGCGCTTAAAGACAGCAGCTCGCGGCTGATCGGCCCCAATTGCCCCGGTATTATTACGCCGGACGAATGCAAAATCGGCATCATGCCCGGTCATATTCATCGCCGTGGTAAAGTCGGTATTGTGTCTCGCTCCGGTACGCTTACCTATGAAGCCGTTGCCCAGACAACGGCGGCGGGTCTTGGTCAGACCACCTGTATCGGTATTGGCGGTGATCCAGTCAACGGCACCAACTTTATTGATTGTTTGGAACTGTTCCTCGAAGATGATGAAACCGAATCCATTATCATGATCGGTGAAATTGGTGGCTCGGCCGAAGAAGAAGCGGCCGATTTTCTGAAGTCATCAAAAATTAAAAAGCCGGTTGTTGGCTTTATTGCCGGTGTTACCGCCCCTCCGGGCCGTCGTATGGGCCATGCCGGAGCGATCATTTCCGGCGGAAAAGGTGGCGCCGGGGATAAAATGGATGCCATGCGGAGTGCGGGTATCACCGTATCTGACAGCCCGTCGGCGCTTGGCTCCACGTTGGTAAGAGTATTGAAAGGTTGATGTGCGATACTCGCCATCAAATTTTTTATATGTACTGAAGGAGGCGGGGGAAGTCCCCGCCGCAAAAGCAGAAAATGGCTCAACAACTGGAAAACACTTCGTTTCTCTTTGGATCCAATGCCGGATTTATTGAGGATCTCTACAGCCGCTATCTTGATGACCCTTCGTCTGTCGATGAGACATGGCGGCAGTATTTCCAAACCCTAGGGGACGATGCCGAAACCGTCCTTGCCGAAAGCCGGGGTGCCCCCTGGACACCTGCAAACGGTATAAATCCCGAGGATGAATATGATATCCTCGGTGATGCCGCGAACCGCGCGACGGAAAGAGCGACGACTATCGGTGCGACGGAGCAGGATATCCGCGCCGCAGCGGTTGATACGATCCGCGCCTTAATGCTGATCCGGTCTTACCGGGTTCGGGGACATTTGAAGGCTAATCTCGATCCTCTGGGTCTCGAAATTCCGACAGAGCACCCAGAACTGAACCCGGCGACTTACGGTTTTATCGAAGCCGACTGGGATCGGGAAATCTTTCTCGATAATGTGTTAGGGCTTGAAACCGGGAGCATTCGTGAGATCCTGGCGATCGTAAAGCGCACTTACTGTTCGACCATCGGCGTTGAGTTCATGCATATTCAGGAGCCGGACCAGAAGGCCTGGATCCAGGAACGTATCGAAGGGCGCTATAAAGAAATTTCCTTCACCAATGAAGGTAAAGTCGCCATCTTGCGCAAACTCATCGAAACCGAAGGCTTCGAACATTTCCTCAATATCAAATATACCGGCACCAAACGCTTTGGTCTCGATGGCGCCGAATCCCTGGTGCCGGCCATGGAAGGCATCATCAAACGCGGTGGTCAGCTGGGTGTGCAGGAAATTATCCTTGGTATGCCGCATCGCGGTCGGTTGAATGTCCTTACCAACGTAATGGCCAAACCCTTTCGGGCGGTTTTCTCAGAATTTCAGGGGAGCCCGGCCAACCCCGAAGATGTGGAAGGTTCCGGTGATGTAAAATATCATCTCGGAACGTCGTCGGATCGGGAATTTGACGGCAATGAAGTTCATTTGTCACTGACCGCCAACCCCTCACATCTTGAGGCCGTGAACCCGGTGGTTCTGGGCAAAGCACGGGCCAAGCAGACGCAAATCGGCATGGATGTCGGCGGCAAGGTCATGCCATTGCTGTTGCATGGCGATGCCGCCTTTGCCGGACAAGGGATCGTCGCGGAGTGCTTCGGCCTTTCGGAGTTGAAAGGCTACCGGACGGCGGGAACCATTCATTTTGTTGTTAATAATCAGATTGGCTTTACCACCAGTCCGAAATATTCTCGTTCCAGTCCTTATCCGTCCGACATGGGCAAGATCGTACAGGCGCCGATTTTCCATGTGAACGGCGACGACCCGGAAGCCGTCTGTCATGTGGCCAAGATCGCCACTGAGTTCCGGCAACTGTTCAAAATTGATGTTGTCATTGATATGTTCTGCTACCGCCGCCACGGCCATAACGAAGGCGATGAGCCCGCCTTTACCCAGCCCTTGATGTATAAAACCATCGCCCAGCATCCGACAACTATGCAGATTTATGCGAAAAAGCTGATTGCCGAAGGTGTGGCCACTGAAAAGGATGTTGAAGGCTGGATTGCCGAGTTTAAGGACTATCTTGAAAAGCAGTTTGAAACCGCCAACAGTTTTAAACCCAACAAAGCGGACTGGTTTGAAGGACGCTGGCAGGGGTTTGAGCGTGCGGATGACGGCGATCGGCGCGGCACGACTGCCGTCGAGATTGCGGATCTGAAAGCCATCGGCGACAAACTTACTGAGACGCCAGAAGACCATCATGTTCACCGGACATTGCAGCGCGTGCTCAAAGCCAAGAAAAAGATGATCGATACGGGCGAGAATATTGACTGGGCGACAGCGGAAGCGCTGGCGTTCGGGTCGCTTTTGAAGGAAAACATACCGGTGCGTCTCTCCGGTCAGGATTGCGGCCGCGGCACCTTCTCGCAGCGCCATTCGGTGATTGTCGATCAGGTTACGGAAGATCGCTATATCCCGCTCAATAATTTGGGCGGTGAGCAGGCCCACTATGAAGTTATCGATAGTCTGCTCAGTGAGGCCGCCGTGTTGGGCTATGAATATGGCTATACTCTGGCGGAGCCCAATGCGCTGGTTCTGTGGGAAGCGCAGTTTGGCGATTTTGCCAACGGTGCTCAGGTCATTATCGATCAGTTTATTTCCAGCGGCGAATCTAAATGGTTGCGTATGAGCGGTCTGGTAATGTTGTTGCCCCATGGCTACGAAGGTCAGGGGCCGGAACATTCGTCGGCCCGGCTTGAACGGTATTTGCAGCAGAGCGCCGACGATAACTGGCAGGTGATCAACTGCACGACGCCGGCAAACTACTTCCACGCGCTGCGCCGTCAGATCCATCGGAAATTCCGCAAACCTCTGGTAATTATGACGCCAAAATCATTGTTACGCCACAAAAAGGCGGTGTCGACGTTTGAGGATATGGGCCCTGGATCTGCCTTTCATCGCGTCCTCTATGACAACGAGAAAGTCAGCGCGGACAAGGATGTGAAGCGTATCGTCCTCTGCTCAGGCAAGGTCTATTACGATTTGCATGCGCGGCGTGACGAACTTGGTCTTAAAGATACCTATTTCCTTCGCCTCGAACAGCTTTATCCCTTCCCCTATCGGGCACTTGAGGCGGAGATGGCGAACTTTAAACGTGTGGATGAGGTTGTCTGGTGTCAGGAAGAGCCGAAAAATATGGGGGCTTGGACCTTTGTCGAACCTCATCTGGAGCAGGCTTTTGAAAACCTGAAAATGAAGAAGGTCACACGTCCCCGATACGCCGGGCGGGCCGCGTCCGCGTCGACGGCGACAGGGCTATTGAAAAAACATAACATCGAACAGAGTGCATTGGTTGACGATGCGCTCGGCGTTACATCTGAATAGGAAAGTCACTATGACGGTCGAAATTCGTGTCCCGGTTCTCGGGGAATCAGTAACCGAAGCCACGGTTGGTCAATGGTTCAAAAAGGTGGGTGACGCTGTTACCAAAGATGAGCCTATTGTTGAACTGGAAACTGACAAGGTCACATTGGAAATCAATGCATCGGAATCCGGGCGGCTCGAGGAAATCCTTGTCGCCGAAGGTGAAGATGTGGAAGTCGGGGCGTTGCTGGGTCAGCTAGCTGCTGGCGCTGCCGGAACGACCGCCCCCGCAGTGGCGGCACCGGCAAAAGAAGTCAAGACTGCTCCCGCGGCACCCGCTGCCGCTCCGGCGGCTGCATCAACGCCAGTTGTTGCAGCCTCAGCGGATGTTCTGGTCCTCCCGGCCGCGCAGAAACTGATGGATGAGAATAATCTGAGCGCTGCCAGTATCCGCGGTACCGGCAAAGATGGTCGTATCACCAAGGGTGATGTGCTGGAAGCGCGTATGCGCCGACAAACTGAGTTGGCGATCGAAGACGCCGATGTGTGTCTGCTGCTGATCGACGCCCGGCTGGGTGTTGTTCCCCATGATAAATATTTCGCAACTTTGCTTCGCAAGTCAGCAACGCCCATCATTTTGGCGGCGAATAAGTGCGAAGGCGGTGCGGGTCAAAGTGGGCTTCATGAGGCCTATAAGTTAGGCTTAGGCGAGCCGATACCGCTTTCAGCTGAGCATGGCCTTGGACTGGATGAGCTGTACGACGCACTGGAACCCTTTGCGGTTGGCATCGAAGAAGACGAACTCAATCAAGCAATTGATGACGAAATCCGTGAGGGTGAGGAGGGCTTTGACCCAGACGCACCGTATGAACCCGATTTGGAAGCACCGTTACGAATCGCTGTGGTGGGTCGGCCAAATGCGGGTAAATCAACCATGATCAATCAACTTCTGGGTGAAGACCGGATGTTGACGGGGCCAGAAGCCGGTATTACCCGCGACTCTATCGGAGTTGAGTGGGAATGGCGGGGGCGTCGCGTGAAATTGTTTGATACAGCAGGTTTGCGCCGTCGCGCCCGGGTAACTGAGAAGCTCGAAAA